>CAZNQT010000428.1:0-3634 GCA_964574885.1 uncultured Pirellulales bacterium | reverse complement strand
AAGCTGATACGGGATTATGTGCAGTTTTTTGTGAAACACGTGAAGCAGAACGGGGGCGGCAACTAAATCCTAATCCGGATAAACCGGTAAATCCTAAATCCTAAACAAAATCAAATTATCGAAATACCTATTTTCAAAACTCCTAGGGTCCCGGCGCAGGTTCAGGGGCTTCCGGAGCACGGCCAAGATGGCCTTGGCATAAGTGTATCAAGCACAGCCGAGGGCGACTGTGCCACAATTTTTTATGGCCCGGTCGCTGGCGCTGGCGGCTCTTTGATGGTAATACATGTCCGCGCGGGCAATGCCCGTAATGGTAACTGCGTGGGCATGGCGCCCAATGTGGGATCATACGATCCGCCACGGACAAATACGAATTTGTCCGTGCCACTCGTCATACAGAAGCACAGGGGATTCGCCCCCCCGGTTGTTGATTTGAGATTATCGGGCGTTGAAAAATAGGTTTCTGGTTTCTCGTTCCTGGTTCCTAGTTGTTCGCTGCTCGTTTCGGATGATGGTTAGATTGTAGGAAATTAGGGAGGAGAAATGGCCGATAGGGTGTAGGGGAGGCAGTAGAGACCAGACTGAGAAGGAAGGCAAGTGATGAGTGACATTAATCTAACCGGCGCCGCCGAAACGGCTATGCGAGATCCATACGAGCTAATGCGGATATTCGAGTCGGCGGAGGATCTACCAACGCTGCCGGAGATTGCAGTGCGTCTGCAGGAAGTGGTGGATGATCCGCACAGCGACGCGCGGGACGTCGCGAAGATCATCCAGGACGATCCGGCGATCGCAACGAAGGTGCTGAAGGTAGTAAATTCGGTGTTTTACGCTCCGCGAGGTTGTGCCACCATCACGGAACTTCAGCCGGCGGTGGCGCGCATGGGCTTTGTGGCGGTGGTGAATATCGTGCTGAGCACAAGCGTGTTCCAGGCGTTCGCCCGGGTGCAGCAGCCGGTGTTCGACCGACGCGAATTCTGGCGTCATTCGGTGTGCGTGGGGATCGCCGCAGCGGTACTGCATGATTATCTCCAGGAAAAAGGAGAACGACCGATCTCGCGGGATGCGGTGCATCTGGCGGGGATCGTACATGATATGGGTAAGATTCTGTTCGAGCGGTATGCGAATCCGGAATTTCACACGTCGATTCACCACGCGCGCGAATATAAACTGCCGGGCTTTAGGGAGGAACGTCGCTTTTTAGGAATGGGTCATGATGAAGCGGGCGCCTGGTTAGCGGAACAATGGCAGATCGATCCGGCCATTCAGGCGGTGGTACGCTGGCATCACGATCCGTTTTCCTGTGAAGAGGCGAAATTTAGCAAACTGATCAAGCTGGTGCACATGGCGGATTATATCTGCCACAGCCAAAACCTGGGCGATAGCGGGAATCCGTACCCGATGTATGACGAACGGGTGCGGGACGAATTGCAACTCACGGAAGAGAAAATTATGGAACTGATGGAGATGGTGGAGATCGAAGCGGCAAATTCCGAGATCCTGCTGAGCCTGGCTGGGTAGGGAAGAAAAGAGGAAGGATAAAGCAGGACGGATTCAAAACGAAATAACTAACCAATAAAGAAGCGGTAAAGAGGGGAAGCAGAGAGAGCAGGGAGCGGGAGGGCCCTGCTTTTCTTTTGCGCCGGGGGAGGCAAATCCCAGTTGATTCTTTTTCGTACTGCCGGTACCATAAGTTGCTTACGAAGTAAGTGATCAGTGGATAGCGGATAGCAAATTTAGATAATCAAGGGATACGTTACGTACAAGAGAGGATTTGCAGGTATGGGCAAGAGGTATAAAGCAGTGGTGATCGGAGCAGGGCCGGGCGGTTATGTGGCGGCGCTGCGTTTAGGCAACGAGAAGCAGCCGGTAGCGGTGGTGGAAAACCGGGAACTGGGGGGAACGTGTTTGAATCGGGGTTGTATCCCTACAAAGGCGCTGCTGCACAGCAGTGAGATCGCGGCGCAAATTCGCGGGGCGCATCAACACGGCCTGACGGTCGGAGAGCTTCAGGTCAACCTGGCGGCGATGATGAAGCGTAAGAATAACGTCGTGCGCCGGTTGCGCGGAGGAGTGCAGATGCTTTTAAAGAGCCGTAAGGCGGATGTGTATGCGGGAGTCGGTACGGTCACCGGCGCCAATACGGTTCAGGTGCAGTTAAACGAAGGCGGCAGCGAAACGCTGGAAGCGGAGAACATTATTATCGCGTCGGGCAGCGAACCGATTATACCGAGCGTATTCCCACAGGAACGCACGAAAGTAATGACCAGCGATGAGATATTAGAATTACAGGAGCTGCCCGCGTCGCTGTTGATTGTGGGGGGCGGGTACATCGGGTGTGAGTTTGCGACGGTGTTCGGGGAGTTGGGTTGCAAGGTAGTGATAGTGGAGATGCTGGATCGACTGCTGCCCATGGGGGATAAGGATATTTCCCGGACATTGGCCCAGTCGTTTCAAAAAATGGGTATGGAGCTTCACGTGGGAACGGCGGTGGAGAAGATGGAACTATCAAACGAGGGGGTAACGGCGCAGTTGTCCACCGGAAAAACCGTGCAGACGGAACTGACGCTGGTATGCACGGGTCGAAAACCGTTGAGCGAACATCTCGGCCTGGAAGCGGTGAGCGTAAAAACGGAAAAGGGATTCGTAGTGATCGATGAGCACTGTCGGACGAACGTGCCGAACATATACGCGATTGGGGACGTAACGGGGAAAGTGCAGTTGGCACACGTGGCCAGTCGTCAGGCGGCGGTGGCGGTGAATACGATCCTGGGCCGGGAGGATGCGGAGGATTATACCATTGTGCCGTCGTCGGTTTATACGCACCCGGAAATCTCCTCGGTAGGCCTGACGGAAGAACAAGCGCAGGAACGAGGTATGCAAGTGCGTTCGACGAAATTCTCGATGATGGCAAGCGGCATGGCACTGGCGTACGGTGCGACGGAAGGATTCGTCAAACTAATCGCGAACGAAGAGGATGAGATTGTCGGGGCTCATCTGATGTGCCCGCATGCGTCGGATTTGGCGCAGGAGGTGGCGGTGCTGATGAAGTCGGAATGTACGCTGCACGAGCTGGAGGCGACAATCCACGGCCATCCGACGTTTGCGGAGGCCCTGGCCGAAGCTACGGAGGCGCTGTTGGGGCATCCGGTACACGGAGGTTGACACGAGAGTGGAATCATACTATATTCTACTTGTCACGATTGAATCAAAACGTACAACCATCGGAACTATAATGCGAAAGGGGAAAGCCAACTATGAAGAATAAGATGCTGATACTATTGGCAGCGGCAGTGATTGTCGTGGGGATCGCCGCATTTTTATTTCTGCGGTCCGGGAAAAAGGATTATGTTACCAAGGAAGTAACGCTAAAACTAAACTTGAAACCGGGGCAATCGATAAAACTCCGTCGAACCCAGAGAGTGGATCTCAAAGGGGAAGGATTCATGGGCGTTACGATCGATTATAAACTGGAGCTGGATTATACGATCGCCTGTAAGGAGGTCAAACCGGACGGTACGATGTTTGTGGAGCAGCGTTGGGATGCGGCCCGGATGGAAGGCACGGGGCGGAAAGGCGATATCAGTTGGGATTCCTCGAAGGGCGCCCAGCTCGTCCCGTATCAGGCGAGGCT
>CAZNQT010000427.1:0-4847 GCA_964574885.1 uncultured Pirellulales bacterium | reverse complement strand
ACGTGACCCATGACGTTACGAAAATGTTAAAACCAGGCGCCAATGCCGTAGGCGTCATGCTGGGCAACGGCTGGTTCTGCCCGGCCTATTGTCCTTCTTGCCGTCTTCTATTTCAGATGCATATCCGGTTTAAGGACGGCTCCAGTATACTCGTGAAAAGCGACGAAAGCTGGAAGGCATCAGAAGGTCCCATTGGCCATAATAGCATCATTCGAGGCGAAGTCTATGATGCCCGTAAGGAAAAACCGGGATGGACTCGCGCCGACTATGATGATTCCACCTGGGCTCCGGTATCCATCCAGCAAAGTCCGGGGGGAATTTTGATGTCGCAGTTATTACCGCCGATTAAGGTAAATGAGGATCTGACGGCGGTATCAATGCGCCAACCGGCGTCGGGTACGTACATTTACGATTTTGGTAAGCTCTACGCGGGTTGGGCGCGATTTCGATTCCAAGGGGAAGCGGGCACCCAAATTACTATTAAATATGCTCCATTGCTTCGTCAGGATGGTTTCTTGAAAGACTTACCTTACAACGAAAGATCAAAGGACATTTATATAATGAAAGGGGATCCGACAGGGGAAGTGTATGAGCCACGATTTACCTTCCATCCGGTTCGCTACGTACAAATCGAAAATTATCCGGGCAAACTAGCGAAAAGCGATGTCATTGGCAGAATGGCATATAACACCGTCGATATGACGGGAGGATTCGAGTGCTCGAACGAACTGTTGAACCGAATCCATACCAATGTTCGCCAGACCATCAAGAATGAGCTATACGGCATTCAAATGGATTGTATCAACGCGGAACATTGGGGATGGCTCGAACCGGGCAGCACGCCGGGAACTCTGTATCCCCGGATTTATATGCCTTTGTTTTGGCAAAAGTATCTCGACGATGCCAAATATGCTCAGCATGCGGACGGTGTGATTCCGGATGTGATACCGGCTTATCCCGTGAAGGGCCGAACTACCGGCGATCCCGCCTGGGCAGGCAATTATCCTATCGCGGTATGGTACGTTTATCAGTATTTCGGAGATGAGCGTATCCTTAGAGAACATTATCCCAGTATGAAAAAATGGCTTGAGAATCTGAGAACCAAAGCCGAAGGATTTACTTTGAAATACGGCTACTACGGCGACCACATGCTGCCGGGGCCGGGGCCGGCGCCGGGCCACGAAGAATTTATGTCGAGCGAAACTCCATTTGCTCTTATTAAAACAGCATTTTTTTATAACAATGCCCGAATTGTATCCCAGGTCGCTAAAATTCTTGGTTATATAGAGGAAGCAAAGGAATATCATAATTTGGCAGAGAATATAAAAAAGGTATTCAATAACACTTGGCTAAATGCATCCACGAATCAATATGCCACCGGCTCGCAAACCAGTAATCTATTACCTTTGGCTTTTGGAATTGTATCCCCTACAAAAGAAGCAAGCGTATCAAAAAACATAATAGATAACATAGTGAATAAGCATAACGAAAATCATCACACGGGGAACATTGGGACTACCGCGCTGATGGAGGTCTTACCCAAATATGGTTACGGAGAAGTAATGTATAATCTGGTCAATCGAACGGATTATCCCGGCTGGGGCTATATGGTCGATCAGGGAGCAACTACAATTTGGGAATCCTGGAGCTGGTCAGGCAGTTCGAAAGTTCAAGATGACAGGCGGAGTATGGCCATGTTTACTACCATCGATCATTTTTTCTATAACGACCTTGCGGGAATCAAAGCACCGGACTACTTTAGCCCCGAAATCATTACGCCGGGATTTAAACAAGTTATCATTCAGCCTTTCGTTCCGAAGGGGTTGAATTACGCGAAAGCCTGGCATAAAACCGTACGAGGAGCCATCTTTTCCGAATGGCATAATGAAACAGATGAGTTTACCCTGCAAGTCAGAATTCCCGTCAACAGTACGGCAAAGATCTGCGTACCCAAAATTGGATTTACGAATATTAAGATTACCGAAACCAATATGTTGGTTTGGGAAAAGGGGAAACTCGTCGCGGGAGTCGAAGGGATTTTTGGGGCGGATGAAACTGATGATTATGTGACGTTTGAGACCGGTTCGGGTTCCTATACGTTTGTGTTGCAGGGACAAAGGTAATTTCACGTGACGGTGAGGTATGGATAATGAAGCTAACGGTTGTAATTATGTTGGAGGTGATGGTGTCCGTCGGGTTGGATATTTGCCGACCTCAGCTTTGCTGGGCTGAGCAAGCCTCCACAGGGGCAATCACCGTAAAAGAATTACGATGTGAGTATGCGCAGAATCCTTTGGGGATTGATACTCCGGCGCCGCGATTCAGTTGGCTTCTGGAATCATCGCAGCGAGGTCAAATGCAGACCGCTTATCAAATTCTGGTGGCTAACAGCGAACAAGAACTTGATCAAAATACAGGTGATAAATGGGACAGTAATAAGGTCTTATCTGAGAATTGCGTGAATATCCCCTACGAAGGTCGGCCCTTAACGAGTGGTGAAACGTGTTATTGGAAGGTGCGGGTGTGGGGCAAGACGGGCCTGGCTTCGGACTGGAGCGAAACAACCACATTTGAGATGGGACTGCTAAAAGAAAGTGACTGGCAGGGCAAGTGGATTACCATGGACACCACCGAAAATTCTTTACTATATGTGAAGGGGAAGTTCGGCCCGGCAATAAACCTTAATGGAGAAAATCAGACTGTCAGAATACCTCATTATGTACAATTGAAGCCGGGCAATCAAATTAGCATCAGTGCCTGGATAAAACCGGGTGAAAATTTCAGTGCTCAATCAAGTAAAGGTTGGTCTGTCATCTACCGGAAGGAAGACGGTAGCGCCCGCCACGCTCTGGCCCTGGGATCTTGGGGAACCATAAAAGGGGCCTGGCTGGGTCTGGGTATCGCAGGCCATTATGTGGAATTGGGTGCAAACGTATCGCTGGCAGACCTTGAGGATGGACAATGGCATTTAGTCGTCGGGATGTATGATGGTTCCTATATGAAACTTTATATAGATGGTATGGAAGTCGCAAGCCAAGCGCAGACGGGAAATATAGATACCTCAGGATCGAGTCCTGCCTATATAGGTTCAAACAGCGGTACTCGTGAACGTTTTAGCGGGGGTATAGATGACCTACGGATTTACAATCGAGCTTTATCGGAAGACCAAATAAAAACAATGGCAAGCGGCGCGAGTGTTGTATCCAATCTTGTCGGGTGGTGGAAGCTGGATGGCAACCTGAAAAACAGCGTCAACGGCGCCGATGGTATAGGAGAAAAACCAGGTGCTTCTCATGCGGCGCCGCTTTTGCGCAAAGAGTTTGAACTTCCCAAAAAGGTCAAAAGAGCCAGGATGTATATTTGTGGCTTAGGATGGTACGAACTTTACCTAAACGGCAGGAAGGTCGGCGACCACGTACTGGATCCCATTATGACCGACTACGACTTACGCACCTTTTATGTAACCTACGACGTGACGAATATGCTGGAACCGGGAGCGAACGTTGCCGGCGTTATCCTGGGCAATGGCTGGTTTAGCGAACCCCCACGATACGGGGATTTTCCCAAGGTACTCGTACAGATGAATGTAGAGTTTATCGATGGGAGCGTTGCGAGCATGAAAAGCGACGAGACCTGGAAGACTTCTCTCGGGCCCATAATCCGCAATAGTATTCAAGGCGGTGAAACTTACGATGCGCGTCTGGAAAAGAGCGGATGGACAAAGTCCGGATATGATGACGCAACCTGGAAAACTGCGATAAGAGTAGATGGCCCGGGAGGCAAGATGGAATCGCAAATGCTGCCGGCAATTAAAGTGATGCAGACGCTCAAGCCGGTGAAGCTTACCGAACCGCAACCCGGTATATATGTTTATGACTTGGGGCAATTCTTTGGGGGCTGGGCCAGACTTAAAATGAAAGGGCCAAAGGGCGCCAAAGTTACGATCAAGTATTCCGGGAGAATTTTCGAGGACAGCGGATTAGTAGATAAAAGGTCTTATCCCGCTCCATTAGAAACGGATTATTATACCCTAAAAGGCGATCCTGCCGGGGAAGTCTATGAGCCGAGATTTACTTTCCATCCTACGCGATACGTCCAAATCGAGGGGTATCCCGGCGTGCCTAGCCTAAGCGACCTAGAAGGCCGCGTAACGTATAATGCTGTGGATATGTCCGGGGATTTTGCATGTTCTAATGATTTGCTCAATCGAGTGCACCGAAACGCCGTCTGGACGCTGACCAACGAATTATATGGTTTCCCGCTGGACTGCCTTCACCGTGAAACATACGGCGCTCTCGACCCGGCAACGGTTACCGGTACATTATATCCCAGAAAATATATGCCTCGGTTTTGGACGAAGTGGCTGGCGGATTCAAGATACCTCCAGCAGGAAAACGGCATCATTGTGTTTCGCGTCCCTAATTATCGCGGGAGTAAAGCGTTTTACCCTGCGTACAGCGGTAATTATCCCCTTCTGGTTTGGTATCTGTATCAATACTACGGGGACAAGCGTATCCTGGAAGAGAATTACGTTTGCATGAAGAAGTGGTTTGATTACATGATTTCCCAAACGGATCATTATCTTTTAAATGCTGGCTCTTATGGCGATCATATGGTGCCTGGAAAGGCCCCAGCCCGGGAAGAATTTATGTCGAGCGAGACGCCGCCTCCTTTGCTCTGGACCGGATATTATTATCGCAACGCTTCGATTGTTACTCAAGCGGCAAAGCTTCTCGGCAAGAACAACGATGCGGAAAATTATGGAAGATTGTCAGGCAAGATAAAAAATGTTCTTAGAGCCCCTAACGAAATGGAACAGTAATTGCATATCTTTGGCCATAAGAACC
>CAZNQT010000426.1:0-4856 GCA_964574885.1 uncultured Pirellulales bacterium | reverse complement strand
TCCCAGATCGAAATGGCGCAGCGAGAACGTATGGCGGCAATCGGTCAGATGGCCAGCGGTATCGCCCATGAAATCGGCAATCCTCTGGCGAGCCTTTCTTCCGTGGCCCAGTATCTATCGCGAAAACTCAGCGATGTACAGGCAAAAGAACAATTAGGATTGATTGAAAGGCAGGTACAGAGAATCTCTCAAATCCTAAGGCGTCTGCTGGGATTATCCCGTCCGGAAAGCAATGAGTCCACCTGGACGGATGTCAACCAGACGATTGAGGAAGCTCTTTCTCTGGTGCGCTACGACAAACGGGCCCGCTCCGTAGCCATCCGCAGCATTCCGAATCCCGATCTGCCCACGCTCTGGATGAGCCCGTCGAATCTGGAACAGGTATTGATTAACATCTTTCTCAATGCCCTGGACGCGTTGGCCTCTGCTGATGCTCTGAAACCACCCGTCATGGAGATCACGCGCGAGAAAAACGAGGATAGTATTCTCATCCGCGTCCAGGACAACGGAATGGGCATCGCACCGGAGGTTCAGGACCATATATTTAAGCCTTTTTTCACCACCAAACAACAGGCGCATGGGACGGGATTGGGATTGTATATCAGTCGAAATCTTATGGAGGAGTTGGGCGGCTCTCTCACGGTAACCTCCCAGGTCCATCAAGGGACGACGGTGGAACTGAGCCTGCCGATACGCCTGGGCCGAACCCTGGTCGCCGCAAACGAAAAAAAGGATGAACACTCAATCTGAGTCGTAAGGAGAAAAGTAAAACCACTAGAATGAACCTACCTTCTGATGAAAGGGAATCGCAGAAATGAACCATCGAATTTTATTAGCTGATGATGAAGTGACGTTTCGAGAGACCTTCACGCATGTTCTTGAGGACGAGGGGTTTGAGGTGGCGGCGGCCACGAACGGAACGGAGGCCTTAGAGTTGATTTCGAAATCGCCCTTCGCGGTGGCAATTCTGGATATCCAGATGCCCGGAGCGGATGGGATTAAGGTTCTGCGTGAAATCAAGAAGACGCGGCCGGAAATCCGGGTGATTATGATTACGGCGTATGGTACGGTGGAGATGGCCGTCGAAGCCATGAAATTGGGCGCCTGCGACTATGTTATGAAACCGGTCCTGTTTGAAGATATTCTGACCAAGATCCGTCAACACCTGCAGTATAAAAAGCTGGAGGACCAAAACCGACAACTGAAAGATCAACTGCAAGAGGATTACGGGATAGAAAATATAATCGGCCAATCACAGGTCATGCAAGAGGTATTTAGCACGATCCGTAAAGTCGCCCAAACGAAAAGCAGTGTTTTACTCACGGGTGAAAGCGGCACCGGAAAAGAACTGGCGGCCCGGGCCATCCACTCGCTGGGCCCGACCCGCGAGGAACGATTTGTAGCGGTCAATTGCGGCGCCATTCCGGAAACGTTGCTGGAAAGCGAACTGTTCGGACATAAGAAGGGGAGCTTCACATCCGCCATTGCGGATAAAAAAGGGCTCTTTGAAGTGGCCCACGAAGGCACTCTGTTTTTAGATGAAATCGGGCATATGCCATTCGGCTGTCAGGTAAAGCTATTACGAGCCGTGGAAGAACGAATGATTACTCCCGTAGGAGGGATAGAGCCGATTCCTATCGATGTGCGACTAATCTCGGCAACCAATCGAAACCTTCTCGAAGACATCCAAACCAATGAATTTCGAGAAGAATTATACTACCGAATCAGCGTAGTCAATATTTCCCTGCCGGCACTGCGGGATCGTAAAGAAGACATTCCTCTTTTGGCGGAACATTTTATTCGAACCTGCTGTGCGGAATTGGGGAAAACCTGCGAGGCAATTCACAAGGACGCTTTACAAATCCTGCTGGAGTATGACTGGAAAGGGAACGTGCGCGAATTACAGAATGTCATCGAGCGCGCCGTGATATTCGCCGAGGGATCTGTGATCACGGCGGCAGATATCGGTCCGCTGGGCCCCGAAACAAAACAACTAGGCGAGGCGGTGGAAGATTTGCGAACGGCGATACGAAATTTCGAAAAAAGCCACGTGCATCGGGTGTTACAAAAATACGAGCGGGATAAACCGGCGGCGGCCAAAGCACTGGGCGTTGGCGTATCCAGTTTGTATCGGAAAATCGAAGAGTTGGGTATTCAGGAAAAAAAACGCGATAAAAAAGTATCGCATCCTACGTCGTAATATCCAGATGTCCCTGAGGCAATAATCAGTCGTACGTGCGTGGGGAGGTTATTGTTGACATTGATAATTGCCCTCGAAGGGGCGGATCGGCAAGGTCAACGTAAACATAGTCCCAGTTTCTACCCGGCTTTGGGCGGAAAGAGTTCCACCATGCGTCTGAACGATACGCTGCGCAACGGCTAATCCCATGCCGGTAGTATCCCGACCTTCCACGTCCGGATGAAACGGTTCAAAAAGATGAGGCAACGTTTCGGAGGGATAGCCTCGGCAGGTATCGATAAATTGGATTTTCAGTTGATCCGCATAGGTCTCACATTGAATCGTAAGTGTTTCCGATTTTTTGTCGTCCGCCGCGTCCAGGGCGTTTTGGATCAAAATATAAAACACCTGCTCCAGTTCCCGCAGAGAAATGGACAGGGGAAACGCCTGATCCAGATTTTTACCGATGATCTGAAATTTTTTTTGTTTCGCACTCTCGGCAAACACGGCCATCATTCGTCGGACCAGGAGATACATATCCACCAGTTCCGGTTGATCGCTGTCGGCGAGCTGCGCCGTGTGTCGAAATCTTTCCAGGGCCGCCAGCGCCTGGGATAACTCCGCGGCGCCTTTCTTCGCCGTGTTCACGCAGTCTTCGGGCGCGTTCTTTTCCGCAAAACTCGCCAGTAACCGCTGTAAGAGTAAGTGCGTAACCCGCATGGGTTCGTAGATCTGCTGTGACATCGTCTCACTCATCGTTCCCAGTTCCGTCAAGCGACGCGTCTTGAGCAATTCCTCCCGATATTCCTGCAGTGCGATTTGGGCCTTAACGCGGGAGGTCACGTCAATCGCCACTCCGATCATGCCGGAAACGTCGCCTTCGGCATCATGGACCGGTGAATAACAGGCCTCAAAGACCTGCTCTTGAATCTGAAATCGCGAAAGCACTTCTTTCCCACTCAACGCTTCCTGACAATCGACCTGGATTTTAGGATCGTCCGGAAACACTGCCAAAATATTTTTCCCTACTATATCCCGTCTCTCCAGTCGGGTTTGATCCAGAGATCTTCCTTCGGCAAATGTAATGATGCCGGTCCGGTCGGTGAGAAAAAGTATGATGGGTGTCGCCGATGCAATGGTTCGCACTCGATGTTCACTTTCCTGTAGAGCCCGTACTCGTTCCCAATGAAACACGCGCAGAACGCCCATCATACTAAAAGCAATCATGAAAGCGCATAGGGCGCGGGCAATCTGAACGGGAAAACCGATGAGACTTCGAAACGCTGCATGATGGATGATAGATGCGGGGAAGAAATTTGCCTCCTTTACGACAATACCGGCTAGAATGGCATAGAGAAAGAATGTAAAAGCGGCCAACTGGGTGTTACGTACAATGCTATGTAATTTCATTTTTCGAAAATGAGGCACATTCAATAACAAGGCATAGCTGGTCAGTATCGCTCCCGGCACACACAAAAGATACCGCCCCCAAATATCCCCCCCCAAAAACCGATTGGTCGAAAAAATAAATATTCCCAACCATGCTCCGGCTAAGACCAACGGAAGAATCTTTAAAGGCGTGAATCTACGTTGATATGCACTTATTTCTATGACACCGAAACAAACCAGAAACAGGAAAGAAGTTGGCAACGTAATTATGCGAGCGATTTCGAGCCAAAAGACTATATCCCGGTTTGACTCGTAAATCATCAGAAACATGTCGATCCACTCGTTTATCCCGTGCGCGATCCCAAAACCGGCGATGAGCCATAGGTGCCGAGCCGCTCGAAACGAACTGTCTCTTTTGGGGTAGATCAGTATGGTTAACCCCAGAATGAAAAATGAAAGTCCATATAAAAAAAAGATGGCTATCATTATATTGTCTTATACGGGAAAAAGGACACGATGTCCACACTCCAAGAACTGCTCTTCACTTGCGGGCAACTAATATGACGGCAACCTGGCGTAAACTTCTGTATATAAAGAATTTACGGAATGATCCGCGTCGAGGCAAACCGGGGATCGGTCTCCTCTCATTCCGACATAAACTCACTTCGAAAGGTAAAAAAAATGTCGAATGCAGGAAAAAATCATGCTCATGTGTCAGATAGAACGTAATCTTCAGAAGCTATATGCAACAAGGCGTGACGGACGGCGAGCCCTTTTATTACTACATCGCAAATTAAACGATATACAAATCGGTCATATTGAGTTTACTACGTGTCGTTGTCCCGACCCGGGGTGGGTGAGTCGGCCTGCCAATTGATGACGTCATTGCCGTACTCGGTTTCGTCAATGCGCTCGAGAACATAATCGTCCGAACCGTCCGGCTCGGTGGGCCAAGGGGCTTCGTCGTCGTAATTAACCCGATCCACGCGTATATATACTCCAGGATTATCCGGCAGGGGCATTTGCAGTTCGAGCTTTTCGCCGCCATTGCTTAAGCTGCCCGAATCCACCTCGCTCCAGACGAGCACCGTCTGTAAATTCGGACCGGTGGGGGCGCCAAAGACGGCGGTGAACGCCGTCAGGTTCTTCACGAGGAGCAGATACTTGCCCGCTTCGAGCGTTACCGGGGAAGATTTGGGGAACTTATAATCCAAACCGGGATCCTCGGGATTATCCACAAACCGCCACGAGGCGTTGGGATCCTCTTCGGTGGACAATACAACCGGTG
>CAZNQT010000425.1:0-4891 GCA_964574885.1 uncultured Pirellulales bacterium | reverse complement strand
ATGCAGGTCATCGACCGTCATTTTCTGCAAATCGGTGATGTGCAGCTCGCCTTTTTTCACTTCTTCATATTTGGCGTGAGTTTCATCATCGATCGCTGTGGATTTTTCTTGCCCTTCCGCTTCGGCTTCTACCGGACCTTCTTCTGGAGGCGTTTCCGCCTCTTTCGGTTCGGCATTGCCGAGTTCTTCATCGGCGTCCAGGGGTTCAGCTACAGCGGTAGCAGTTGAATTTGCAGAAGAGGACTTTTTGGTTTTTTTCTTTTTTTTGGTCTTTTTTTTCGTGGCCTTAGCCATCGATGTAGCTCCTTTGCTTATTTGCCTACTTTTTAACCTGACTACGCAACGCTAAGTTTATATATTACCTGACTCCTATCGGACAGGGTGGTTATATCCGAAATTTAGCGACACCGAAATCAGTATAAATACCCATGAGCCTAACTGAATTCCGATAACGTCGCGGTTACCCAAAGGCGAAAAACATGTGTTTTGCCATCCGTAGCACCATTCCCCCACCAACGCTCGAAACTCCTTTAGAGATCGAGCTATTTCATACACTAGTTCTCCTGCCGTATTAGGTTTTGTTGCGATGATGAATCTTGTTGAATACGTTTTTGACCTGTACGGCTATCTCGGAGACGCTGGAGTTGTTTCTGATAATATAATCGGCCTTTTGTGCCTTAACATTAACTCCTAATTGTAAATTTTCAATTTTTTTCCTTTTTTCTTCCTCCCATCCCCGGTTCTTTTTCAGTCGTTTTTGGCGAATCGGCTCCTCACAATCCACAAAAACAACAGTATCACACCATTTATCCTGGCCCACTTCAAACAACAATGGTACGTCCAGCACCACTGCGGCAACCTCAGGAATCCCCTGATATAGATTTATCAGTTCTTTTTCCCGCTCGGCGATCAAGGGGTGAACCAATTGGGTCAGTTGATTTAATTTGTCGGAGTTCTCGAAAACAATCCCGCCGATCGCATGGCGATCCAATTGCCCATCCGCTCGTTGTACCTGTTCGCCCCACCAACTCACAATCTTTTGGATCACGTTCGGATTAGTGAGAACCTCGTGGTTAAGCTGATCGGCATCTATCACCGCACAGCCCAGTTTCTCGAATTGCCGAGCTACCGTACTTTTACCCGCTCCGGGTGCGCCGGTCAACCCTATTATGGGCTTTTTTTTTAACATATACCGCCTATTTTAGTGTAAATCATTATTATACAATGGTTTACGTATATAACGTCCTTCCGAAATGAAATCCATATTTTACCAGTTTTTTCACTAAAATCAGTTAATTAGTTTAGTTTGTCATGTAAAATTGCTTTCAAGCAACACTTACCATTCCAGTCGTACTAGTGAAATCGCATGGCGCGACAGATTTATATATACAAGTATTTGGCCTTTTGAAACCGCGATAGATTGTTTAGGTTGCAGGTGAGTCAATTCGGAGGATTGTTTTAGTAGTGTGATCTGCCCGGCGGTTGGATTCTGGGGCGATCCCAGGTCCCGCCAGATCGAATAAGCATTACTATGATGTTCATCAATGCGGTAGTGAGTCTGGGTAATCTGAGTCGCTTCCTGGGGTAATCCTGTGACGACTAATTCTACGGATCGGGCTGGGCCGGGTACATTATCGTCGTGGTGATGCCAGATAATAACGCTTATTGCTCTGCTGCTTCTGGTAGCCACTGCGTCGATGTCCGTAGTGGCACGGGCTTGTGGGCTCATCAATTCGCCCAGGGTGCGACCGGAGGAATTCTCGACCTTAAGCCGTTGGGATTCGAGCATACTGAACATGCGAAAGGCGTTCAGGACTGGTTTGGCCACCCCGTGAGTGGAAAGGGTGCGAAAGCCGGCAAACCACGGCTGGTCCGGGAAAGCAAAGGCCCAGGTCAAAGCCCCCTGGAGATTAACGCCGTGCCGTTCGGCTACGGCCTGCTCACGCATAAATGTTGCCGCCGTATAACTGGCGTATTGGGTCCCATTGCGGTAGGCGTTCTGAGGGTAGAATTCCGAGGAGCAGGCGGCGCAACCATCCGGATCAGACTCTCCGATAATCAGCGGGAGGTGCTTAAACTGGGGGTAGGACGCCACAATCGCGCAACCCCGGTCGATGGTGCGCAGATGGTTGGCGGCATTCATGCGGACATGACCGTTCACCACGCGGGTGCCGCCCTTGGTGTGAAAGGCGATCAGGTCGAGGGGCGCACCGGTCTTGCCGGTGACGTGGTTCTTGCCTCCCAGACAATGCTCGAGGAATTTCCGTAAAAATTCTTCCGATCCTTTACCGGTGGGATTCGTCACGTGGGGCCCGCCGAAGCGCGCCGCCGGGAGTACGTTCTTGACCGCCGCGGCGGTATAGTCGTAGAGCTTAAAAAATTCTTCCCGCGATCCTTTCCAATAAGTGATATCCGGTTCATTCCAGAGTTCCCAATACCAACTGAGCACTTCGTCTTTACCGTATCGTTGCACGCAGTGTCGCACCCAGGTTTCGATCAAGGTCTGCCATTTCGCATAATCTTTAGGCGGATAAAAGGCTCCGCCGCCGACCGAATCCCGGGGTTTACCGTGCAGCACTTTCGGGGGTGTATAGTTCCCCGGATGCACGGTCAAGGCCTGGGGCATAAAGCCCATTTCCACATAGGGTTTTAGCTTATGGCGTTGAAGCGTATCGAAGATACGGTCGATGGTGGACCAGTCATAGATGGCGTTGCCCTGCGGATCCTCGTTGTAGATTCCCGTGGAGCTCCACTTGAGCCAGGTTTGGCCGTTTCCGCTGGTGAGTAAATGATGGGAGCGGATATAGACCGGCTGTGGATTTAGTATCGCCAGCTTGGCCAGTAATTCATCACCGTCGGAAGAGTAAGTATAGTTCGCCTCGTCGTAGCCGAAATACGACCAGATGGGCGTGAGCTTGCCCGTCGGCTGATCGGCATGAACCGTAATCGTAATATCGGGAATGATGGACAGATCCGATGAGGTTTGACTATCGGCGGATGGAGATTGGCCTAAGCAGAATTTCATTGGCATTACCGACACAATAACGGCAAGAAAAATACTTCGAAATATACTATTATTTGATCTAAGTTGTGAAATACTCATTTTCAATCTTTTCCATTTCATGTTCAATCAAAAAAGTAGTCCCCTTTTTTTACCCTTGATAGCTTTCCACGAGTGCTCCCGATTCGCCTCCCCTTATCTTTATCTTATGATTTTATGGCCATGGTTCATTGTTCTCTATCGCCTGTATAACCTTTTTTAACAATGGGTTTCCATTTATTTTATATTTTTCCTTATAAAAAGGTAGTGCTTTGCGGCCACACGATACCATAGCACCCCCTATATTAAGGGCTGCTTCTCCGTCCCACTGCATATTTGGATCTATCAATAACTCAACAAGAATGTAGTGACTATTTTTATTATTGATATTTGCTAATCTATATAACACTTCCGTTTGGACTTGCAAATAAAATCCTTCGCCACTCAACTCTTCACATAGAAATACATCACTTTTTTTACTTCTTTTTTCAGAAAGATAAACAATCTCTTTTAGTAAATCAATATCCTCAATAATGCTAATAAAGCTCTCAATGCAATTTCCAAGAATAACACTTCTGTTTACATCTGAAGGATCATATTTAAGCTTCGAGCATTTCTTTTCAATTTTATTTAGCAGATCGACCGCTTGATTTGTTCCATATGACTGAGTATCTTCATTAGAGCAGCTTACTATAAACATGATAATCACCAAACAAATCAACAAATATCCGTGGCTACAATTAAGCAGACGTAGCCCGGGCGAAAGTAGGGCGGGCCGTGCCCGCCATTTGGCACTTATATTTCTTGAATGATAATTCTTTATTAAATCCATAAAACCTGTGTAATCTGCGAAATCTGTGGTTTCTTTTTCTTTGTGCAACCTTAGGTCGCAACGATTTACTTCGCTTCCAGCCAGTTGTTGCCGGCATTGATATCGACGGTGATGGGGACGTCCAATTCGATGGCACAGGCCATTTCATGGCGGACGATTTGACCGTACGGTTCGGCATGTTCTGCAGGTAGTTCGAATACCAGTTCGTCGTGAACCTGGAGAATCATCCTTAAATCCAGGTTTTCGTTTTTAATGCGTCGATATAGATTGATCATGGCGACTTTAATCAGGTCAGCGGCGGAGCCCTGTACAACGGTATTGACGGCCATGCGTTCGGCTAGTTTTCGTCGGTTTGCCGTTTGGCTATTGATTTCCGGCAGCAGGCGTCTGCGACCGAGAATCGTTTTGACGTAACCATCTTTGCGTGCCTGGGCGATCACCTGTTCGATGAATTCCTGTATCCGGGGGTATCGCTGGAAATAATCGTCGATGAATCGCCGGGCCTCATCCACGGGGATGCCGATGCCGCGACTGAGACCGAAGGGCGTCTGGCCGTAGATGATACCGAAATTGACCGCCTTGGCCTTACCCCGCTGGGCGGAGTCCACTTCGTCGAGGTCCACGTCGAACACCTGGGCAGCGACGAAGCGGTGGATATCCTGCCCGCTTTCGAAGGCCTGCAATAATCCTTCGTCGCGGCTGAAGTGGGCCAACAAGCGCAGTTCGATTTGGGAATAGTCGGCGGCGAGGATTACGTTGTTTTTATCACCAGTCACAAACGCCCGGCGGATTTCCTGGCCCAGTTCCGTTCGTATGGGGATATTCTGCAAATTCGGATCGCTGCTGCTTAACCTGCCGGTCGCGGTGATGCTCTGGTTGAATGAGGCATGAATTCGACCGGTATCGGCACAGATCATTGAGGGCAGTTTATCTACATAGGTGTTTTTCAATTTGCTCAGGGTTCGGTATTCCAGCATCAGTTTGGGTACCGGATGCTGCCAGCTTAAGGTCTCCAGGAC
>CAZNQT010000424.1:0-4900 GCA_964574885.1 uncultured Pirellulales bacterium | reverse complement strand
AATGGTAGCACGAGTGACTCTGGATCACTTAGTCTAGGTTCGAGTCCTAGTACCCCAGTTTTCGCCACTCGGTCATTTTAGCCAGATTTACCTATTTTACCGTTTTCTGCTATTGATACGGGTACATCGTACTTAGGCCTGTATTTGAATCTGTGTTTATTGAGATTTTATGGCCTTGCGAGCATTTCTGTAGTAAATCCATCGTAAGTTTATATTCGACAATCATTTATAGAAAAATTGGGTTTGTTTTGAAATTTTAATACTAGATATGTTATCGGTCCTTGGCCGATGAACACTTTAGGGGCATAAACCGTATATATAGAGGGTGACTGCTGATGAGCTACTACCTGTTCGACAATCCGAAAGCGGGGATTTTGATCGCGCTGATCCTGGAATTTCTGCTGGTGATGGGGTGGTTGATTTTCCGGGAGCGGATCAAGAAGCCGCTCTTGCTGATCGGGCCGGGACTGGTGGGATTGTTCGTGCTGATGGATGCGTTGGTACAGACCAACCGGGAGGCGTTGGAGGAAGCCACGCGGCAAGTCGTGCAGGCGGCGGAAGATGAGGATGCCGAAGGTATCCTCGCTTTCATCAGTGATACGTATTTGCAGAATTCTTCCCTCGATCGCGAAACCATTCGTCAGAGGTTTCCCGTCGGCAAGAATATAATCGATAGCAATCGCATAACGAAGCTGGAAGTTACCCAAGTGAGTGAATCGGGGGGACAGGTCGAGTTTTCGGTGTTGACGACGATGGGACCGGGGAGCCAATATGCTAATGTAACGCAAAAGACCCGCTGGCGGTTTCATTTTACGCGGGATGGTGATGGTCAATACCGAATCAATGATATCGAAATGACCTTTCCGCAGGAACTCAATTTACGAAGATTGATTCAAATGGCGTTGTGAGGATCGGTAT
Source organism: uncultured Pirellulales bacterium (assembly GCA_964574885.1). Taxonomy (GTDB): domain Bacteria; phylum Planctomycetota; class Phycisphaerae; order Sedimentisphaerales; family SM23-30; genus JAFGFX01. The sequence goes on along the minus strand of CAZNQT010000424.1, from coordinate 3,982 downwards.
TAGGATATAGAAAGAAATAAAGTTTACGGTTTACAGGAAGAGAAAGTAGCGTAGAGCGGATAGTAAGAAGTGGATAGTGGTGTGTTGTGAGTTGTGAGAAATAAAACATTCACCATCTACCATGCTTAGTTCGGTGGCTGCCACCCGTCGAAACAAAACAAACTATCGAAAATTACATATTCAAAATGGAAAGGGTGGAAGTAGCCATCGTACTCCCACCCAAATAACACGTGGGCTAAGAGCCTACCCTACAATGCTCGGAGCTCTTTGGTTACAAATAGTTTCTTATCTCGTTTAGTCGTTGTTTGGCGCTGGTATTTTTAGTAAAGAACTTCGATAATTTTTCACAGGGATTGCTCATAGGTAGAAAATACTTATACTGTTTTGCTATACAGTACGTTACGCTGTCAATATTGATTAACAGGAGGATTATAATGAATCAGGCTCGAATCGCTTTTACCGTCCTGGTGGCGCTTCTGGCGACAGGGAGCAGCATCTTGAGTCAGCGAACTGAACGAAGGCAGGGAGGTCGGCTCAATCCGCAGGCTCGTCTGGAAGCGGTAGAGAGGCTGCAAACGGAAATCGCGAAGCTAAAAGCGAGTCTGGAAGCTGAAAGTCAAAACCAGGTGGACTGGCGGCAGCTTTCCGCAGAGGAACGAACCAAATTGTTCGAGGCGTTTTGGCAAAGACGACAAGAGCAAAATAAAATGATCGCCACACTGGAGCGAGAGGTTGCCAAACTAAAAGGGCAGCGGGAGCTGAGAAGGGAACATACAGAGTATATCGAAAAACTGACAGCGTTGAAAGAATTAGCGACGAAGGAGAAAGCGACTCTAACCGTCGAATGCCTGGAAGAATTGATTCAGGCGCGGGAGCAAGCATTTACCGAACGAATGCAGGCACTCACTGACGGCGCAATGACGATCCCGTCGCCGGGAACGCGTAATGCAGGAGGCGAATCGGGTTCCTTGACAAAGTTTGTTCCCGGAGAGATCTGGCCCGACAACAACGGCGTGCATATAAACGCCCATGGGGGTGGCATATTATACCAGGAAGGAACGTATTACTGGTTCGGCGAACACAAAACCGCCGGCAGAGGGGGGAACCAGGCCAACGTCGGTGTTCATTGCTATCGCTCTGCGGATTTACTCCATTGGCAAGACGAAGGGATTGCGTTACAAGTGGTTGATGATCCCGCAAGCGATATTACCCGGGGCTGCATTCTCGAACGTCCCAAGGTTATTTATAACGCTCAGACCGGCCAATACGTCATGTGGTTTCATCTGGAGCTGCGCGGGCAGGGGTACAATGCGGCGCGTACCGGCGTCGCGGTGAGCGATACGGTGACAGGTCCTTATGCGTTTCTCCGGTCGCTGCGTCCCCATGTGAAAGTCTGGCCGGAAAATTTCAATCCCCAGCAGCAAACCAATTCGGAACCGGAGGAAGAGGCGCAAGCGATTCGGCAAGGCCGATTGCTCCGGCGGGATTTTGAGTCAGGGCAAATGTCGCGGGATATGACTCTGTTTGTGGACGACGACGGTAAGGCATATCACATTCACGCGGCGGAAGATAATTATACCCTGCATATTTCACAGTTGAGCGACGACTATCTTTCCTTCACCGGTCGTTACGTCCGCGTATTGCCGGGAGGCCATAACGAAGCGCCGGCGGTGTTTAAGCGAAAGGGGAAATATTACCTGCTGACCTCCGGTTGCACCGGGTGGGCGCCGAACGCGGCGCGGTCGGCCGTGGCTGATTCCATCTGGGGACCCTGGAAATCGCTGGGGAATCCCTGTGTGGGAGTGAATCCTAAAACCATTATGGGGCCGGAAAAAACCTTTGGCGGGCAAAGCACCTTCGTTCTGGCGATCCCGGGAAAGACCGATGCTTTCATTGCCATGTTTGACATGTGGCGTCCCCGCAATGCCATTGACGGACGTTATATGTGGCTGCCGATTCGGTTTACGGAAAATGGTTTTGAAATTCCCTGGCGCAAAGCATGGGACCTTTCTGTATTTGGTATTGAAACACCCACGCAAAGAACACCATCTGTCATCCCGAAACGAAAAACGAAAAATACCGACAAAGTGAGTGGGACATATCAATTGGTCTGGGCGGATGAATTTAACCTTGACGGACGACCCGATCCGAACCACTGGACGTACGAATATGGTTTCGTTCGAAACGAGGAACTGCAATGGTATCAACCGGAGAACGCGCGCTGTGAAAATGGTCTGCTGATCGTCGAGGGCAGGCGTGAGCGAAAAGCCAATCCTAATTACAGAGCCAACAGCTTCAGTTGGAGGCGGAACCGGGAGTATGCAAATTACACATCCGCCTGCCTGAAGACCATGGATTTACATCAATGGAGGTATGGCCGTTTCGAACTGCGCGGCCGCATTGATACCCGTGCGGGTCTCTGGCCGGCGTTCTGGACGTTGGGCTCAGCACGCGGCTGGCCCGGTTGCGGTGAAATTGACATTATGGAGTACTATCGCGGCGTCCTGCTGGCCAACGCCTGCTGGTCCGGCGGCCGAAGATGGAGGGCCGTTTGGGATACGGTCAAGACGCCGCTTAGTGAATTTAGCGATCCCGACTGGTCTTCGAAGTTTCATGTGTGGCGCATGGACTGGAATAAAGAGGCAATCCAGCTCTATGTGGACGATCAATTACTCAACACCGTCGAATTGGATAAGACTATTAACAACGACAGGGGGCAAACGAATCCCTTCCATGAACCGCATTATATTCTATTGAATCTCGCCATCGGCGGCACGAACGGAGGCGATCCGTCCGCGACAAAATTTCCGGCGCGTTTTGAGGTTGATTACGTGCGGGTATTTCAGAAAGTTTCGCCGACTTCCTGAACGCACCCATTCACAAGCGCTTCCGGCTCCTGACTAACTCCTTATTTTCTAATCCAATTACAGAACCCAGGGGCTGCGCATAGGGCGTTTGACCATGCTTTGGGCTTCGGCGTCGTTGACGAAGGCCCATTTTTGGGGATTCCATTTTAAGGGTCGTTTGAGTCGCAGGGCGATTTCCCCTAAGAGGCAAACGGTGACAGAACTGCAGCCGATTTCGACGTCGCAGATCGGGCGTTTGCGAGTGCGAACGCAATTGAGGAAATCCTGCCGATGATCTCTGCTATGGTAGAGGTGCGTATCGCCCGGTTTCATCTTGAGTTGTAAGAGTTTTTCGTCGGAGGCGAAAATCTTACCACGACTGACGCCGACCCAGCCCTGGTCGCCGATGAATTGTACGGACCCTTCATGCGGGCCGCCTTTTTTATGGAGTGGAATGCCATTAGCGTACGTATAGGTAACGTCGTTGCCGCCGGTAGGTTTGACTTCGACCGGTCCCGAGCCATCCATACCGAGGCCCCATTGCGCGATATCCAGGTGATGAGCGCCCCAGTCGGTGATATGTCCGGCAGAATATTCGCGCCAGGCCCGCCAGGCGCCGTCGTTGCAATCATACTTGCCGCAGACCCGCTTGGCATTATAGGGAGCTTCCGGTGCGGAACCGAGCCACATCTCGTAATCGTAACCGGGAGGAATCGGTTCGGCTTGCGTGTAGGGGCAGGGCCGGGAAATACCGCCGACACTGGCGAATACTTCTTTGATCTTGCCGAGATAACCGTTGCGAGCCAGTTCGCAGGCATGTCGGAATCGCTGATCGGACCGCTGCTGGCTGCCGGTCTGGAACACGCGGCCATAACGGCGGACGGCCTTGACCATCTCGCGGGCTTCGTAAATCGTGCGGGCCAGGGGTTTTTCGGAATAGATATCCAGTCCGGCCTGGGAGACGGCCACCGTGAGTAAAGCGTGCCAGTGGTCCGGTACGGCAATGCAAACGGCATCGAGACCGTCGTGCTGGAGAAACTCGCGAAAATCACTGTAGCCCTTGACGCCCTTGTAGGTGCTTTTGCCTTTCCGGTCGGCGTACATCTTTTCGATCCGGCGAATACTCGGATTGCGTC
>CAZNQT010000423.1:0-4930 GCA_964574885.1 uncultured Pirellulales bacterium | reverse complement strand
ACTAGCAATATACCCAACTGCTCCGGTCGAACGTTCCACTGTTTTAATGTTTTGGTCCACCAGGTAATCCAGTTGGCGACGGCGTTTTGAAACGCGGGCGTATCGATCTTGAAACCGGAAAAGGTATTGCCGACGGAGGCAAAGACGTAATAGTTCCGCGCGTGGGGCCAGCGTTGGAGCCACCGCCGAAAATACTGCGGGTCCGGTGGTTCGATCATCTTGCCCTGTTTATCGTATTTACCGCGAGAGAGCACCCGGCTGGTGGCCCAGGGGCTATCGACGAAATGCTCACGGAGGTGTTTAATAAAGGCCGCCTGATTCTGAGGCGTTACCTCATAGCGATGATCCTGATCGGTATAATCCCAGCCGCCCAGCGATAACGTCGGCTGATCGGGAAAACGGAACGGATAGATTTTCAGTCGAAGGGGCACGCTTCCATGTTGCGGATCCAGAACGACTTTCCCCGTATAATCACCTGCAGGTACGCTTTGGGGATGAACGGTTAACCAGATCTGTTTGGTCAGTCCCGGCTCGACGGTGAGGGAGTATTTCTCCTGCTGCTTAGGGACAAAGGGCATGGCAGCGGCAATCGGCACGCCGCTGCGGGTGTCGGTGAAGGGAATCTCATGTACGGCGACATAATCCGGATTGGCGCCGCCGGGAAGACCCTCGAGAGAGAGTTTCACGTCGAGCGTTTTTGAATCGGCGTTGCTGAGATTGAAGGCGGCGCCGCGGTACTCGTTCGCCATCATCTGAATATCAAGAATGGGATTTCCCGGTTTCGGTACTTCCGTGGGGCAGAGCATATCCCAACGGTTTTTCTGCCAGAGAATCAGACCACGTAATCCTTTGGTTCGCCACAGGGCCGCCTGGATCGTAAAGATACGACGATGCAGATCGTTCAGGGGAAAAACCGTACGAAAGCCGGGCGAGGGATGGAAATCCAGCGTTGCTATTTCTTTTTCCATTTTCTGTAAATCTTTTTCGTACTTCGTTTGCTGATGCAAGTTTTCGACGAGTTTCCGGACTTCGGTCAGATCGAGTCGCAATCGTCGGTGCACGGCGCGGTTGATTTGCATCTGGTCATAAAACTGATTGATATTGCCAATCTTTTCTCCCGGAAGTTTCAGGTTTAAGAATTCCGGCGGTCCTTTATAAATTTCGATTTCATCGACGAAGATAAAGGGGCCGCCGGCGATGGCGAGTATTTTGACAAATCGACCGTGGGTACGGAGTTTGTCCGAACGGAAACGATACAGGCCATAGCCACCCGCTTTGGGTTCGCCATGTTCGAGGGCAGAAAGCTCCACCAGATCGCCGACGTTATAGTAGGTTTTGCCGTCGTCGCTAACCAGGATATGAATTGAAAGGGGCCATTGAACGCCCGCCGTTCCCGCCGCGGTATTAAACGAGATCCCCTGAATTGGCTGCACGGTCTCCAGGTCGATAGTGATCGTGACGGGCAGGGCGTTCTGCCAGCCGACGGTGCTTTTCTGCGTCCAGAAATACCCCTGGGTATAGATGCCGTCGGTCAACTGAATCTTGTCCTGCGGATCGGTGCAGAGGCGATAATTCGGCGGAGGCTGGAGAACGTACGTTTTACCCCGGGCTATATTCTCGCGCTCTTGTGCAACCGTTATATTCGTTACGAAACTGCATCCCAACAAGAATAAAATCGCCATCCTTCTCATACTATATCCTCCAAAGTAAATTGGTAGGCACAGCCTACCCTACAAAAGTTATAGAATCTGCGTTTGTATGCGACTTTCACAGTCTGATATTAAACCTCATTAGGGAACGTTTGGCCAGTAAATTCGGTAAAATCCCAGCTGGCAAGATTTTACAATCGAACATTGAAATCACTTACCGTAGAGAGTATAATATGTGAATAATTATAATTCGAAAATATCTGAATCATGGAGACGAACCATGTCGGATACCTTAAATCGCCGCAGTTTTTTAAAGCAATCAGCGGTTGCTTCAGGAGCCACTTTCAGTCTGACCATGCTCCCTGAAGACGCCGATGCCAAGACCGAAACCAAATCCAAATCCTCCCCACCCCAGACCGGCGTGAACGGGATGCCCATGGGGAAAATCGGCACACTGAAGGTGAGCCGTCTGATTTCCGGGGGCAATTTGATCAGCGGTTGGTCGCACTCTCGCGATCTGATCTATATGCATAATCTGATGAATCATTATAATACGGATGCCAAAGTCCGAGAAACACTGGAGTTGCTCGAGGAAAACGGGGTCAATACGATCATTGCCGATCCGCGCAAGAAGCCCATGGACATCTTCAAGGCACACTGGAACAACGGCGGTAAAATGCAGTGGATCGCGGAAGGACACCCGAAACCTGACGACCTTTTGACCAATATCAAACGGTCCATCGATTGGGGGGCGTCGTCGATTTATATCCAGGGCGTGATCGGCGACAGGTGGTGGCGTAGCGGACACATCGATCTGCTGGGCGAATGCATGGAGATCATCAAATCCTGCAATATGCCGGCCGGCATCGGGGCCCACATGCTCGAGGTGGTTAAGATTTCCGAAAAACGAAATTATAATCCCGACTTTTATGTCAAGACGCTGCACCATGATAAATACTGGTCGGCGCGCCGACCGGATCAGGATTGCGATGTGGTGGCAAATGGAGCGGACAACTTCTGGGACAAACACCCTCAACAGACCATCGAGTTTATGAAGACGGTGAAGAAACCCTGGATCGCCTTTAAGACGCTGGCGGCCGGCGCCATTCATCCGCGGGAAGGATTCCGATTTGCCTTCGAAGGCGGCGCCGACTTTATCTGCGTCGGCATGTTCGATTTCCAGGTACGCGAAGATGTGACGATTACCCAAAATATCCTGGCGAAAAAAGTGCATCGACAGCGCCCCTGGCTGGCATAGAAAAAGTGAAAAGTTAACCGGAAAAATAGAAGAGATAATTAATGACGGATAAACTAAATCGTCGAAACTTTTTGCAAAAAACGGTGCTGGCATCCACGGCCGCCGCCGGGCTGAGTTTCGAGGAAAAGGCGCTGCTCGCTCAGAACACGTCAGGCAATACCCCGCCTACGACGGCCGCCACCGACAAAGACGTACCAATGGGTACGATCGGCAATTTGAAGGTAAGTCGCCTTATTTGCGGTGGTAACCTGATCAGCACTTTCGCCCACAGCCGCGATCTGATGTACGTTTCGCCTTTACTGAAACATTACTTCACCGACGACAAGGTATTGGAAACATTGCAACTATGCGAAGCGAACGGCGTTAATACGATGATCCTGCGCGTGGATGAACACATCTTTCGGATTATTAAAAAGCTCCGTCAACGCGGGAGCAAAATCCAGTGGATCGCCCAATGCAAACCCCAGGGCGAAAAAGACCTGACCGACGATATTCGTAAGGCGATTGACGCTGGTGCGGTCGGCGCCTATATCCAGGGTGGCGTGGGGGATAAATTTACCAAAGACAAACGTGTGGATCTGCTGGGCGAAGCGTATGAATATATCAAGGATCACGGCGTGGTCGCCGGTCTGGGCGCTCACTCGCTGGACGTGATTGTCGCCTGCGAGAAGGCGGGACTCAAACCGGATTTCTATATGAAAACACTCAACAGTAAAAACTATTGGTCGGCCGGCATTCAACCGCGTCACGACAGCGTCTGGTCCGAAACGCCGGAACAGACCGTCAAGTTTATGCACGACGTGAAAAAACCCTGGATCGCGTTTAAGGTTCTCGGCGCCGGCGCGATTCACCCCCGCGAAGGATTCAAGTATGCGTTCGAGAGCGGCGCCGATTTTATCTGCGTCGGGATGTTTGATTTTCAGGTGATCGAAGATGTGAATATCGCCAAACAAAAACTCGCCGGCAAACTGAATCGCCAGCGCCCCTGGCGGGCGTGATTAAAATACCAGCCCCCGGTGGTAACCGGAGTAATGTAGCTCCGTCGCCCTCGGCGGAGTGGGTAAGGCAGACGCCTCCGAGGGCGAAGGCGCTACATGACGATTCGTATCAAATGAGTACGCGACCCCCTGTTGACACAGGGGGCGGGAAAATGTGACCATAAGGAATTATTCGAGGTGAACTATGTCGGAGAAGAAAGTTGATCGTCGTGGTTTTTTGAAGACATCCCTGGCAACGTCCGGTGCGGCCATCGGATTGAGTCTGGAAGATAAGGCCCTGCTGGCTCAAAACGAGTCCAAACCAACATTCAAAGCCAAAGGCAACCAGAAAATGCCTACCGGTAAAATAGGTAAAGTCACTATCAGTCGCCTGATCTGCGGCGGCAACCTCGTCGCCGGCTATGCACACAGCCGCGACCTGATTTACGTCTCGCCGTTGTTGAAACACTACTTCACCTTCGACAAGATCCGCGAAACTCTGGAAATCGCCGAGGAAAACGGAATTAACACCGTCGTGCTGAATAACCAGAAGAGCGATAATCTGGCGATTGAAGTTCTCAAGGCCCACTGGAAAAACGGCGGTAAAATGCAATGGCTCGCCCAGTGCAATCCGGATTTGAAAGACCTTACCACCAACATTAAGCAAGCCGTGGATGTCGGCGCCGTCGGCGCGTTCATCCAGGGGGGCGTCGCGGACAACATGATTCGTACCGGACACGTGGATGCTGTGAAAGAAATCGTAGCGTTCACCAAGGACCTTGGCGTGGTCGCCGGCGTCGGCGGGCATAATCTGCACACCACCATGACCTGCGAAAAGGAAAACGTGAACGCGGACTTCTATATGAAAACGTTCCACAGCACCAAATATTGGTCCACCCGCCGGCCCGATCAGGACAAGGACGTGATCGACAACTACGCGACGGATAATTACTGGGACAAAGATCCCCGGAAAACCATTGATTTTATGAAAACCGTCAAACGGCCCTGGAGCGCCTACAAGGTCCTCGCTGCCGGCGCCTTGCATC
>CAZNQT010000422.1:0-4931 GCA_964574885.1 uncultured Pirellulales bacterium | reverse complement strand
GTCTCGGCGGAGATCGACGCCGACCCGATGGTGCCGCTGAAAAAGTATGACAAGGTCCTTTTTAACCCGAAGAGCGCCATACCCGTGGACTTCGAAGGGGGCAATCGCCTGTTCGTGGTGGACCTGGAACACATCGTAGCGGTCTTTCGGAAGGCCAAATAATTCCCAGCTATGATAAAAACACAAAATCACGGCAACTCTTTTACCGCGAATTTTTAAAGGTTCGTAGAGTTTTTCGTCGGCGAGCCAGACATAAGCCGGCGAATGAGAACAGGACCAGGCAGGAAGGCTCCGGGATGGTGACGATCCAGGCTTCCGGATTCCCGTCGGGATTGATGCCGGAACCTACAATGGTAAGTCCGTCAGCGGAAATACCGCTCGCACTGGTCAGAGTCCAACCCGTTAAATCCAATCCATACTCGCTTTCCAAAACCACTTTCAAGTCTCTCATACCGTTAAACTCATCCCAGATGAAAGCGATTTCATCTGTAATCGTTGGAAAAGGAAAAGGAGTGTAATTATAATTTTTTCCAATCACTACGGAACCATCTGCAGACACATCCAGGGCAATACTGGATGTGTGCCCATTCAGTATTCCCAAACCGATCATTTCTCCATCCCCAGTATCCGGATCGGTTAAAGTCCAGAGAAAGGCCTGAGAACCGTCATCGGAATCACTCCAGCCGACAATGACCGAACCGTCGGGTGTACAAGCATTGGCAACACTTTCAGGAGAAAAGGGGAATTCTTGCTCTTTGAGAGTCCCGAGACCTTGCAATTCGCCCGGATCGTCCTGCCCGTTCTCATTTTTATCCGACCAGCGGTAGGCTTGATAGTAATATTCAGTTGGCTCCCTCGGATTCATTAGCATTGCATACGCAGCCTTTCCAACGATAATGGAACCATCCGCAGATACATCGTTGGCGCAACTATAATGGGTTCCCCCCGGAAATTCCAGTAGATCACTCAGTACAAGTAAATCTCCCTCACCGGTAGCAGGATTGGTTTCTTTCCAGCGTAAAGCATGTACAACGATAGTGGAGGCATCATCGGAAATCACAAATTGGCCCTTATCTTCCATCCAGCCGTCGATGGGAGTAAACCAAGTCAATGGCTGAATTTCATTGATTTCATCCCAGCGAAAACCCGTCCATCCGCCACTTTGAGTAGGCATAGTTATTGGAACTTTACACCAACCCACAATCGTTGAACCATTGTGTGAGGCACTCGTAGCTTCGCTATTCCTTTGATATGGGTATGTTCCACCTGGTCCGGGCGGGATATGCCCCAGTCCTTCCATATCCGATCCTGGCGTGCAACGAAATGCCTCATAATCGACATAATGCGCGCCCAGGGGAGTCGGACATCCGCGTCCGACAACCGTCAACCCATCGGCGGAGACGGCGTAGGCGTCACTTTCGAAATCCCCGCCGGGTAAATCTCCCAATCCCTGGAAATTAGCCGTTTGCGCTAAACTGATGTTGCTTACTCCCAAAATGGAAATAGTAAACATAAAAACCGACTGAAAAATTAGCTTCCGACCTTTCATTTTTCCGCTCCTGTCGCTTAGGGACGAACCCTGGTATTCCGGAGTCTGGAAGATTCTCCCTCTCTCCCTACTCCCCAATTATGACCTTGCAGCGAATCTTTCGCCGTGAATAAGCACTCTTGGAAAATTTTATGTTATCGGAACTTGACTTTGGCGTCAACTATAAAAAGATAAATATTCTCCTTATGTCGGCGTACGAGCGGTGTTTTCTCTTAAATCTTTATAAAACATGCAGTTACGAAATCCTGTGTCGGTAAAATATTTTGCCAACTACTCGCTTGAATCCCGTTTTCAATACTGCTAGACTCTGCTAAGAAACAATCTGAATACCGTTTAGGAGGAACCGATGAGTGAGATTATCCCGTTCCTCAAATGAATGTAGAAGGTATTAGTGTGCAAGTCATTCTCAACGAAAAAGAGATCGTGGCGCGAATCGACGGCCTGGTCGAGCAGATCGTCCGGGATATCCCGACGGGTATAACGCCGGCGCTGGTGGGGATTCGCACGCGGGGACAGACGATCGCCGAGCGTTTGCAGAGCAAGCTATCCCAGCATTACCCCGAGCCGATCGAATGCGGTACGCTGGATATCACCCTCTATCGCGATGATCTGAATCAAATGGGAGCGGCTCAGCCCATCGTTCGTTCGACGGAAATCGATTTCAATATCGATGATCGATTGATTGTATTGGTGGACGACGTATTAAACACCGGTCGCTCGGTACGGGCGGCACTGGATGCCCTGGCGGACCTGGGTCGGCCACAGGCGATTCGATTGGCGATTTTGATCGACCGTGGTCAACGGGAACTGCCGATTCGACCTGACTACGTCGGCGAGGTCATGGATACACCCGCCGACAAGCGGGTCCGAGTCTATCTACGGGAGGTGGATGAGAAAGAAGAAGTAGTATTAGAATAGTTCTCAGTTGTGAGTTGTGGGTTGTGAGACAGAGAATAGATGAGTAAAAGCAGTCGTGAAAAATCAAAAGACTTTGTCTGGCGGCGGAAGCACCTGTTGAATTTAAGGGAATTAAGCCGGGATGAACTGGTACATATTCTCGATACGGCGGAAGGTTTCAAAGAGATCTCCCGCCGTTCGATTAAAAAGGCGCCGGCGCTGCGGGGCAAGGTGGTGGTCAACCTGTTCTTCGAGGACAGTACGCGGACGCGGAACAGTTTTCGTCTGGCGGCCAGCCGCTTGAGCGCAGACGTGCTGGACTTTAGCGCCAAGGGTTCCAGCGTATCCAAGGGCGAGACGCTGCGCGATACGGCCAAAAACCTCGAAGCGATGGGCATCGACATCATTATCATCCGCCATAGCGCCGGCGGGGCGCCGTATCTCCTGAGTCAATGCGTGGACGCCTGCGTGATCAACGCCGGCGACGGATACCACGAACACCCAACCCAGGGATTGTTGGATATCTTTACGATTCGCGAATTACGCCAAGACCTGACCGGCTTAAAAGTCGCGATTGTCGGCGATATCGCCCATTCGCGTGTGGCCCGGAGTAATATCTGGGGATTGCACACGCTGGGCGCCCAGGTTTTCCTGGTGGGGCCGCCGACTTTGATGCCCTCGTCCGTAGAAAAGCTGCCCGTTACCGTATGTCATGATTTTGACGAGATCATCGGCGAAATGGACGCCTTGAATATGCTCCGCGTACAGTTCGAACGGACCGAGGCGACGCTTTTCCCTTCCGTACGTGAATACACTCGATTGTTCGGTTTGACGGTGGAACGGATGAAGCGAGCCAAGCCGGATGTTCTTGTCATGCACCCCGGCCCCATCAATCGCGGTCTGGAACTGGAAAGTGAAATTGCCGACGGACCCAACAGCACCATTCTCCGGCAGGTCACGAACGGACTGGCGATACGGATGGCCGTTTTATTTCTGGTGAATCAAGCCGCCGCTTTGCAGAGTAAGGGAAAGAAATAATCTACTATGGCAGAGATGCTCATTAAAAACGGTCGCGTAATTGACCCGGCTAACCATCTGGACGCGGTAGCGGATGTCTTCATTCGCAACGGAAAAATTGATCAGGTAGGTCAAATTAAGAGTACGGAACCCAATGTTCAGAGTATCGACGCCGCGAACCAACTCGTAGTGCCGGGTTTGATTGATATGCACGTGCACCTGCGGGAACCGGGCGATGAGGAAGAAGAGACGATCGCCAGCGGTTCGGCGGCGGCAGTGGCAGGCGGATTTACGTCGGTGGTGTGCATGCCGAACACGGATCCACCCATCGATAACGAATCCACCGTGGATTTTGTCTATCGCCAGGCGGCGGAAGCGGGAATCTGTAATGTCTTTCCCGCCGGCGCCATAACCAAAGGCCGCGCCGGCAAGGAAATGGCTGAATTGGGGCAGATGATACGTGCCGGAGTCATCGCTTTTACCGATGATGGAAACGGCGTACAGGATACCAGCGTAATGCAGCGGGCGTTGAAATATGCCAGCATGTTCGATAAACCCGTTTGCCAACACTGCCAAGTGGATTCGTTGGCCGGTCGCTGGTGCATGAACGCCGGGTACCACGCGACCGTGCTCGGATTGCCGGGAATGAATCGATTGGCGGAAGAACTGATGCTCCATCGCGACATCCAACTGATCAAGCAGACCGGTAACCACTATCACGCTCAACATGTCTCGACCGCCGGTTCGATTGATCTGATTCGTCAGGCCAAAGAGAGAGGCTGGAAGGTAACTTGTGAGGCAACGCCCCATCATCTCCTACTGACAGATGAATCCTGCACGACGTACGACACGAATTATAAAATGAATCCGCCGTTACGTACGGAGCAGGATATCGAAGCGTTATTGCAGGGAGTCAAAGACGGTACGATTGATTGTCTGGTCAGCGATCACGCTCCCCATTTGCAAAGTGAAAAGGAACTGGAATTTCTATCCGCCCCCTGCGGCATCATCTCTTTAGAGTGCGCCCTGGGGTTGTACGTCAAAGCCCTGATCGAACCGGGCATCATCGATTGGCCGCGACTGATTGAAATGATGACCGCCAATCCCGCCCGTATCCTCGGTATCGAGAAAGGCGCCCTTACTATCGGCGCCGACGCGGACGTGACCATCATCGATCCCCGGTGCGACTGGTTCGTGGATATAAATACGTTCCGCTCCAAAAGTCGAAACTGCCCCTATCACAAATGGGAATTAACGGCCCGGGCGACCTGTACAATCGTCAAGGGTACAATCCAATATCAGTTGTGATGGGAATTTGACATATCACGAATTACCATATAGTACATCGAAGACAACATTGTTGATGTCAGCCTGCCTGTTACAGACCTAAGTTATTTATTTCCATGTATTTACCACCACAGCGCAACATAGTCATAAATTATGTTGCACACAAGATTTTAGTTGACTG
>CAZNQT010000421.1:0-4932 GCA_964574885.1 uncultured Pirellulales bacterium | reverse complement strand
CCGCAACCGCGTGGGCCACCGCCCCACCCTACAATTTGTCCGAGCCGCCCATATATAATATAAAATGAAAAATAAACAATGACCAATGCAAAATGAAAACGCGACCGGTAAACAAATTTTACTCGTAAGCATCCACCTCGCGTTGCACGGTGGCTGCCAGACGCCGCACTATTCAAGCACAGCCGAGGGCGGCTGTGCCACATGCCCACACGGGTAATGCCCGTGATCGCAAAGGCGTGTTCATGGTACCCGACATCCAACGGTTTTGTCACAAAAGAACAACCACGGACAAGCTTCGTTTGTCCGTACCACCCGCTGGATTAGGATGACGGTTCCAGTTCGTCGGGCGAAGGAGATATGCGGCGAAAAATGCTTGGGGGGGAGGTGCTGAAACGGTATAGTATAGCTATGAGAATCAAGGCGACGTTCATAGCGATTAGGAGGTACTTATGTGTTGTTCAGGTCTGAACCGGAGAGAATTTGTCGGAATAACCACGGCGGGGATCGCGGGAGGAGTGTTAGGTTTGGCTTCCTCGTCGATGGCAGAGGGGGTGATGGAAGACTGGAATCCGGAGGCTCCCTATCGAAGGCGGGGTAAGCCATTAAAGGTGCAGCCGATTCTGATGTACCGGATTCCCACCCGGCGGGAGGCTACGTCCTGGAAATCGTGGGGAGGCATCCAGACGGAGCAGGCGGTGGCAGAAGAGGTCCAAAGGATTACCCGCGAACTACAATCGCTGGCGGCGCAGGCGACGTTTCCACTCGATATTTTACCCGTGATCAAGGTCAAATCGACGGCGGAGGCGGCCGCGGTCCATCAGAAGGATTACGACGTGGTAGTCGTCTATCCCCCCACCGGTTCCGGGGATATGCTCAAGGCGTGTTTTGCCCGGAAAAAAGATAAAGATACGATCATCTTCGTTCGGCATCGTTCCGGTCCGATTTATTACTGGTACGAGGCACTGAGCGTGAAGTATCTGAAAACGGGTAAAAACGAAGCGGCCCCCAACAGTTATCAAGATCACGGCGGAGTGTATATCCACGACGCGGTCGTGGACGACCCTCAAGAATTACTCTGGCGTTTCCGGGCTTTGTACGGTCTTAAGAATTTTATCGGGGCCCGGATCGTGGCGTTGGGCGGCGCGGGCGGTAAATACGATTCGAACGCCCCGCGGGCAGCGCGAGAGAAATATCGTCTGGAGATTATCGAAGTTAGTTATCCCGAGGCCACCCAGCGCATTCAAAGCGCGCTCTCGGATTCGAAACTGAGAGAGAAAGCAACCGCGTGGGCGGAGCGATATCTTACCCTGCCCCATACCACGCTGGTCACGGACAAGAAATTTCTGGTGAATTCCTTCATCCTCTATCACGTATTCAAGGGCTTACTGCGGGATCACAATGCCTCGGCGTTTACGATTCTGTCCTGTATGAGTCGGATCATACCGATCGCCCAGACGACACCCTGTCTGACGTTAAGTCTGCTTAACGACGAGGGGCTGCTCGCCTTTTGCGAATCCGATTTCGTCATCATACCGGCGGGGATGTTCATGCACGCCATCGCCGGTACGCCTGTTTTTCTCCATAACTCGACGTTTCCACATAAGGGCGTCGCTACCTGCGCCCATTGCAGCGCCCCCCGCCGCATGGACGGGAAACGGTACGAACCGGTTCGCGTTCTGACGCATTATGAATCGGAGTACGGGGCGGCCCCGAAGGTGGAAATCCCGATCGGACAGGAAGTGACTTTCATCGATCCGGAATACAGTACGGGCCGCTGGCTGGGATTCAAAGGGATCGTAAAAAGCAATCCCCATTATGAGATCTGCCGTTCACAGCAAGACGTGGAAATCCAGGGCGACTGGAAACAATTGCTCGCGGAAGCGCGGGATTCCCATTGGATGATGGCATACGGCGATACTCTGCGGGAACTACAGTACGCGGCACGGAAGATCGGCATCGACTGGGTAGAGATTTAAGCGAACCGTGTGGACCACAGGCCTACCCTACAATTTGTTTGTGGGGACCATAGATAATATAAAATGAAAAATAAACAATGAGCAATGCAAAATGAAAACGCGACCGGTATAACTCGCAGCCATCCACCTCGCAGACTCGGTGGCTACCACCCGGCGTAATAGCATGTGTGTTCCGGCGATCTCCAGCCCCAAGCTCGCAGACTCGCTTGAGGCTTCCACCCGGCCGCAAGATTGTGTGAATACACCTTCCCCCCCACCGACCTTTGCGTCGGTTTGGCGTTTATCGGAAAAAAACGGATAGAGAAGGAGGGTGAGAATCCCCGCGGGCTATTCCATTTCCAGGGCTTCGACCGGGCACTCATCCACACAGGCGCCACAATCGACGCAGGCGTCTTCATCCACTTTGACCTTTTCATCCTCCAAACTGAGGGCTTCACTGGGACAGGCGTCCACACAAGTACCACACCCGGTGCATTTATCCAAATCCGCTTTCACTGTCATACCTTCACTCCCATGATAAAAAAAGGGGCTAATAACCCTATTCCCATTGATTTACAGTTGCATTGCCGTTACATCTAATTTCGACCACTGTATAGTAAAAAGCCGTCCGTCATGCAACAGCAAAAATGAGGATTTGGGGATTTTTTTTCATCAGGAAAATGGTATGCACAGCATACCTTACGTTCTCTTGAAATGGACTGTTGTTTTTCCAGTCGATTGGCGATACTTGGCGGCAAAATCGTTCTATAAAGCGCCGGAATCAGGGGGAAGAGTAGGCATTAAAGGGGTAGTCGGTACGCCGCCGGTATCGGGGGAAGAGCCCAGATCAGGCTTTTTTTCCTCCGGCAGTTTGATTTCCGGCAATTTTTCGACCTGCCAGGGCATACCCTGCAGCAATTGAATCTGTCGCTTGAGAATGGGTTGTATCGCCAGAGTCTGGGACCACTGGAAATATTCGGACAAATCGATGGAAGGCGAAAGGGACCGGATCGCCATAAAGCGAACGAACCAGTTTTTATCGTTAATCAGATTACCCATATCTTTGGCCTCGGTCGGCTCGAGGGGAGACAAAGAGGCCAGGCTTTGGGCCGCCCAAGCGCGGACACGAAAGTCGGGTTGGGTTAGATTTTTAGCGATCATCCGACGAATTATCCTGGAGTTGAGAGTTCTGTTACGATAGCGCTGGGGAGCGATTTTCATTTCGCGGAGTAAGGCGGCAAAAAGGCGACCGGCATTGATCCGCTCATCGGGGGCGCCGCTCTGGAGATCACGGGTGTATTCATTCATTCGTTGGGTGGAAGGAATGAATGCTCTCCGGGTGACCGTAAGCGACTTCGGCTGTAAGGCGGCAATTTTACTCTGATAACCACCATGACCGTCTGAAACGGGATCGAGATAAAGGGTAAAGGTGATCCGGTACGTTTGTCGGGGGTTATCTTCCAGGATTTTTCGCAAGGGACCGAGACAAAGATTCTCGGCGATAACATTCGAACGTCCGGGTTCGAGGATCCTTCTCTGGATCAAATACCGATGAGCCAGAATCAACGGTTTATTTTCGTCGCCTTTTTCGTCGGGGGCCGGATAGACACGGGCGGTAATTAACAGGTGGGGATCGAGGAAATTATTCGGCGCCAACACCACGGGGGTTTCCTGGTTGTGCGTATCGCTGACATTGGTCAGGTAAATTTTTGCATTCATAGGCGCACCGTAGGGAAAAATATCCGAAGAAAGCCACATGGAACAGAGGATGACATTTTCCGGCGTTTTTATGATGCGTAAATCATTATTGTTGAAGTCCGTAGTCAAGGCGGATTGAATGGGATCCGGCGGTTTCGGCGCCGCCGCGGTGTTGTCGGCAGGGGCGGTTTGAGGAGCAGTAGGTCCATTGTCCCCTGCGAGAGGCATCGGCGCAGTAACGGGCGGTATGGCGCCAATGGTAGAATTGGCAGAGCCGGCATCCGGTTGGAGTTCCTTTAAGAGTGTCTCGATCGGTTCGACAAGAATGCCACTGGAATTCAAATCGACTTTTCGGAGTGTCTGGACGGCAGCGGCGTTCTGGTTCTTATGGATAAGGATTTTGGCTTCGGTGAGGGCGGTCACCGGATCATTCGGATCGGCCAGGCGCAATACTTCCTCAGCCTTTTGCCACTGATTATTTAAGACGTGTGCATAGGCCAAGATCGAATTGGAACGACTGACCGCCGAAGCGTTTCTCCCGATCAGCCAGTTTTGATTGGCGGCCGAGGCGCCGGAGGGCAGGGACCGTGCATACTGGAGGGCCCGAACGGGATCCGGATCGAAGAAACAGAAAAACCAGGCCAATTCGCTTTGGAGTTGATAGAAGGTTTGCGCATCGATTTTATCGGGCACCAGTAATTTGCGCATGGCGCGATCCGCCGCCTGGCGCAAGAGGAGGGCTGCTTCGGTAGCGGCGGCATCGGGATTGAGCTTAAGCATGGCTTTAGCCATCAATCCGTTAACCAGCAGGTCATCCGGATAGCGTTTCAGCATCGATTGCGCGAGCGTGATGCATTCGTCATAGAGTTTTCCCACATAACAACCGACCATTTGTTTGAACCGTATATTTTTGGCGAGGGAGCTCCGGTTGGGAATCTCATAGCCTACCGGCATTTGCGGCAAGGTCAGCAGCGTGTAGGCATGATCATAGTACACCTGCGCCAGTGTTTGGTAGCCAAATTTTTCCAGGATCGCAATGAGATTCATCAGGGCCTGAAAATCATAGGGATTGTTAAATACCCGCAACCGCCAGCGTAAGGTGAGAAATATTTTTTTTCGCAGTTCATTGATTCGTATTTGATACTGAATTTGTTCGGGCGTCAGATTCGAATTGGAGGAGTCCACCTGGGGCCACGGCAGGGCCAAGATATGTGCGAGGGCTTCGTCATTGTAATTCGAGACGGTAAAGGCCTGTTCAAAATAAGCGCGGGCCGTATCC
>CAZNQT010000420.1:0-4937 GCA_964574885.1 uncultured Pirellulales bacterium | reverse complement strand
GCCCCACTGTATCGCGAACAGTCCGTAATCGATCAGATCCACGATTCCATCGTCGTCCAGATCGCCCGTAACTTCCGGTCCCGCCACGATCTTGAAAATCTCCCCTCCCAGATCGACAATATACAGATTTCCGCGGGCATCTTCGCCGAAGGATACAATCTCGTTGATCGACCCCACGTCCGGCGTCAGTTCCGCCGTACGCTCCGTAAACTCCGTCAGGTTCGCGCCGTCCCACCGGAACGACCAGATTCGGCTTAATACATAATCCGCAAAAAAATACACGCCTTGCAGAGACGCACGTCGGCCCCGATAGACGTAACCGCCGGTTACCGCGGCCGAGGGATTGGGATTGTGCTCGTATTCGTGGATCGGGGCGACGAATATCGGATCGAAACAACTCAGCGGATCATTGGCAAAATTGCAGTGATTCCCCTCCATGACCCGCCAGCCGTAATTCTCACCCCCGGCGCTGTTCGCCGGTTGATAATCAATTTCTTCCCAGGCATTTTGCCCGACGTCGCCGATGTACAGATCGCCGTTAAGTCGGTCGAAACTGCAACGCCAGGGATTCCGCAGTCCGTAGGCCCAGATCTCATCGTCCCCCGTTTGACCGACAAACGGATTGGTCGGCGGGATGGCGTAGTTGCGCAACGAATCCCCCGGAAAGTCGTCCCCCTGCACATCGATCCGCAGCAGTTTTCCCAGCAGCTTATCGGTGATATCCTGCCCGTTCCCCAGCCCCGGAGTATGGCCGCTGTCGTCGTCGTTGCCGCCGCCCCCGTCGCCGGTGCCGATGTATAAATACCCGTCGTTTGGGCCGAATCCGAGCCAGCCGCCGTTGTGATTACTCTGAGGCTGCGCGATACTTAGGATCAGCGTCGCTGTGGGATCGGCGATATCCGGATCCCCCGAAACCTGATATCGACGTATCCGCGTCGTACCGGTCGAATCCGTGAGATCCACGTAAAAATACCCGTTATTCTCATAATCCGGATCGAACGCCAGACCCAGCAGCCCCTGTTCGTTACCCGTCGCCAAACCGCTCAAATCCAGGAAGTCCTGGGCGTTAATCTGGCCGGTTATCAGATTCAGGATTTTGATCTTTCCGGTATGCTGCTCCACGATAAACAGCCGCTCGGTATCGCCCTGTGGCGCCGTCACATAAACCGGACGGCTCAATCCGCTTGCCACCCGTACCGCGGTCAATCCCTCGGTTCGGGAACTGCATACCCCCAATAAGATAACTCCCATCAAGGTAATTCCCGTTTTGGCTTTATATACCATCATATTCTACCCTCCCTCCGGCTGATTCCCCCTGATATTCGCGTTGTGTAACAACAATTATAGGCCCGACCGGACCCTAAAGGCCAATCGCGTGCTGATAGTTCCGCCCTGCCGGACCCACATCATTGGAATCGAAAATCATCAGAGGATTGTCCAGATTCAGCCCTCGTATGGACGATAATAATGCCATGCCAACGCTAAAACTTTCGAATGGGTAGTACCTGAAAGGGCACACCTGGGAAAATATACCTCCCGCGGTAAAAAATGGGAGACTGAAAAATGAACGTATCAGTAAGAGTTCCCGTATGGAAAACCATTTCTGTCATTCTTTTCCTGTCTCTTTTGCCGGGTTGTTGCCCGCAAAACCAGCAATCCTGTACCCGAAATTTATCCGAGGAAGGTTTCCTTAAAATCGCCGCTCAGGTGGCACGCCAATACATACAGGATCTCGATGCCTACGAAATGCAATTCGATCGGGATAACCTGCAATGGCAGAATTTTCTCCGTACGCTCGAAAAATATGACCCGAAACAGGCCCGCAGCCTGAAAAAAATCTTCCGCTGCCGTTGTTACCAGGCCGTTCTCTTTTTCCCTAAAACCTATCGTCCCAGCGGTGCGCTCTGGGTCTTTATGAACCCTAAAACCGGTAAAGTCATTAAAGTCCTGACCGAAGTATAATGACCTTACCCCACTCGATTCTACTTTCCGCTATCCGCTCTTCCCGTGAATCGTGAACTCTTTTCACCCTTTATCCTTTCTTCTCCTCTTCTCCTAGCTATCCGCTATCCGCTATTCCCTTGACACTGGGCGGTCCATGGGGTATAATTACGTACTTGAATAATCCGGGTGGCAGCCACCGAGTCTGCGAGGTGGATGGTAAGTGTGGCACAGCCGCCCTCGGCTGTGTCGGGTGGCACGGACAAGTAAAAGCTTGTCCGTGGTCGAACACCCACAACTAACGAACTACCAATACAAGCCCCCTCCGCGAGGAGCCGGATCGATCGCTTAGAGCAAAACTAACGTTTGGGATGGGAGAAAGAGAGAGAAAGATGACCATTCGACCAAGGATTTTCCACGTTTGTTTGTGCCTGCTATTCGCTGTCGTACTAACGATTCCAAATTCAGTCTTGGGCCAGTCCGACGATTTCAACGACAACGTCAGGGGCTCCCAGTGGACCCTGCTCGAAGATAGCCCGGCCACGTTGAACCTCCTCGAGCAGAACCAGCAGCTCGAGATCATCGCCAACGCACCGCCCACCTCCGACATCGACGCGATCTACCTCAGCAACGGAACCGCCGGATTCAAGCTATCGACCGCCGCCGATTTTGATATCTCGATCGATTACAGCCTCACCGACTGGGCGGATCTGGGCGAATTGACAGACGTGATTACCCTGGTCTTGGGCGTGGGCCGCGATCTCAACGGCACGGATTCCGCTGCCGTCGGCGTCGGTCTTACCGGCCTCGGTACCCTCGCCTACGCCGCCGCTTACCGCATCGACGATCAACAAACTGCCGTACCCCTTGACCTCACCGCACCGGCCAACGGAAACCTCTTTGTCTCTTATAACGCCGTTGATGATGATCTAACCCTCGGACTAACCGGCGGCAATGCCTATATCTTGCAGGATACCGTCGTCGGTATTTGGAATGCTGATTCTCTTTTAGTCTCGTTCGGCGCCCGCGGCAGTGGCCACTCCCTCGCTTCTGGCGACGCTTCGCTCGACAACTTCCTCATAAATGGCGACGTGATCCCCATCCCCGAACCCGCATCCGCCGCCCTCCTCCTCACCGCCGCCGCCCTTGCCCTGCGAAAACGACGTTTCCGAAAACATACTACTTAACTACTAGCGTCATCGACCTGACATTTAATAAAATGTGACACAGCCGCCCTCGGCTGTGTCATCCTATGTCGTTGCATTTTTACTTTAGCCCGGTAGGGTATGCACCGCACACCTTTTATTCCGGTTTTCCAATATTTTGAATCTAGGCATCCCCTAATAATTCGCACTTGGGTAGGGGCGACCCCATGGGGTCGCCCTGAAAACAGGGGTTTGGAGGGGCATAAATGAATTATTAAAAGTGTCCTCTATTATAAATTTATCCTAAAATTTTCTTGCGTTTAATGGCCATAATAGGTACAATTCTACTTAGGCTCTTATAAAACTATGTCATTTCCGCGTAAGCGGGAATCCAGAATTCATGTGGTGAAGTTTTGTTTGAATGCCTTGGATTCCGTCAAGGATTCGTAAAAAATTACTGTGATATTTTTCCCTTTACTCACTTGTATAAAGAAGGAGGTCCGCTACTATGGATGCAAGCAGAAACAACGCCAAAGTGATGGTGGGATTGGTTATGTTCTTAGCTCTGGCAGGGATTACCCTGTGGGCCTTTGCTGGCGACCTGGAACCCTCTGCGCCCCCGGCGCCCACCATGAAAACACTCGATCAAATCTACCAGGCCGCCTCTGCCGGAATTCTCGAAAGAGAAGGATTTTGCCGAAAATTTGATATATCTGCCTCCGGTACGTCGGATATCATTACCGTCCCGGCCGGCAAACGTTTCGTTCTCTTGAGATTGAATTCCACTCACATCTCCAATGGAAAGTGGGAAATGCAATGTGACACGTTTCACTTTGATAATATCATTACTTTATTTCAAAGAAACGATGCCGGCGGCGGCACGGACTATCGATATGTCACCGATTTCCCGGACCGATGTCTGGTGATAAATTCCGAGGATTCCCTCAGTGTTACTAATACCTCTACGAATAACCTATCGATAACCATTACCGGCTATTTTTTTAACGCACCATAAAATGTAGCTCCGCCGCCTTCGGCGCCAGATATCTCTTTTCCGTTTAGCCCCCGGACCGGTGCCGGGGGTCGGTGCGTTTGGAATATTTCTTTTTCGATAATTCGATTTTGTTTCGAATTTTGATATTCGGTCTTCGAATTTCCGATTAACTCCGTGGTTCCGTTTCTTCTCTTGCTGTGAACTGTGAACTTATCTTAAATACCGATCCAATATCCCCTCCCGCCGTGACAGCAGAATCTCCACTAGCCGCTCCGCCTCCGTATCGTTTAGCTTCGCTTCCGCCACGATCGCCGCCAACTGCTCCCTGCTGAATTGAGCCATCTTCTTGGCCATCCAGACCGCGTCCTCCTCTGTTATACTCTCGAACGCCGTATTGGGCTTTTCCGGCCGCCACTGGTCCGGATCCACCCGCATCGACAGATACCCTAGACATTTCGATTCTATAATCTCGCTCTGCATGCAGGGCCTGTCCCGAATCAGCCCCAGCGACAATATGCTGAAAAGTCCGATAATCTGCTTTTCCACGTCCCAGGCGTACCGGCACCCGATCCAGGGCTCCTTCGGGATCCCCTGTCGGTAACTGCCCAGCGAGCCGTTGAAATCCAGCAGGTAAAACAGGATCAGATCATCCTCGACCGCCGCCAGCGTATTCTGATCCGCCCGGTCCGTATCGTTGAGCCACGCCGCCGCCAGCTTCAAACCCCGAAATTCCCGCCGATCCCGCACCCAGTCGAATTTGAAGCCGCCCAAAACCCTGCCCGGCACGAACCGAGACGCTAATCCCCGGTTCCCGTCAAACCGCGCGGCCCCCGGTCCGGGGATGGTCACCAGATACG
>CAZNQT010000419.1:0-4944 GCA_964574885.1 uncultured Pirellulales bacterium | reverse complement strand
AGTCGATCCATTTGCGCGTAAAGATACAAGAGACGGTGAAGCAGGCCAAGGAAGCGGCAAACGAAGACGCGAAGAAGGCAGCCACCCAGGAACTGGAAAAGAATCTTGGAGATCTTTTCGATGTAATCATATCCTTAGAAGGCATGCGTTTGGACGACTTCGAGAAACGCATGAAAGAAGGATCGAGTCTGATGGGCAGCCGTCGAAAGAGCAGCGAGTCGGCCGTGGAAAGCGAACTGCGTGATCGTCATGAGACGCGTCGCGGTCCGGGCACACGAGGAAAAGGCTATAGTAACGGCGGTCAGGGTACCGGGACCGGCAATCGAGGCGGTTTCGGCGGTCCGGGCGGTCGGGGCGGATTCGGAGGCCCCGGTCCCGGCGGATTTGAAGGTCCCGGTCCCGGCGGATTCAATCGCGAGCGGTTCGCCGAGATGATGCAAACCCGTATGGCGCAAAAGAAAAAGAACATCGAGATCTGGAAGAAAAACAAAGACAAAATCGTGCAGCAACGGATCGATGAACTGCTAAAAGGCTTACAACCATTCCCCTGGGGAGGCTAAAAGAGTTGTGAGTGGACAGTTGTGAGTTGTGAGAAAGAAAAAGAATGTTCTTCCGGTTACCATACGGTAGTTAATCGCCTGGTTAAAATTCAAGATATATTATCTCTATTATCCTAAAGCCTATTTTTTAAAGGAGAACGTTATGGTGCAGAAGGTATTGACGGGCGTGACGACGGGGATGGTGGTATTGCTTTTAGGCTTGGCGATTTTTTTGTTTATCCAGGGTCCGAATCCTCTACATACGGCGAAGGTGTTGGCACAAGAGAATCCCGCTATCACGGATCGTCCGGGAGGCGGACCGGGGATGGGGGGTCGCGGACCAGGAATGGGGGGGCGTGGACCGGGGATGAGGGGTCGTGGACCGGGAATGGGCCCGGGAGGCCGACCGGGATATGGGGGAGAAATCGACGCCTCCTTCTTTACTAACAAGCTGATGAGCAAGGATGATTCCGAGCAGAAAATCTTAAGCGTACTGGAGGATATGGACAAGAACCAGCGGCGGGGGATGATGAACGTACCCGAGAGAGACGGTCGATTCCTGCGGCTCCTGACGGAATCGCTGGGGGCTAAAACCGTAGTGGAGATTGGGACGTCGAACGGGTATTCGGGAATCTGGTTTTGTTTGGCGCTGCGGAAGACAGGCGGCAAGTTAATCACGCATGAGATCGATCAGGGGCGGGCGAATTTAGCGAAGCAGAATTTCAAGCGCGCCGGCGTGGAGAATCTGGTCACACTGGTGGAGGGCGATGCGCACGAGAATGTGAAGAAGCTCAAAGGACCGATTGACATCCTATTCCTGGATGCGGATAAGGAGGGGTATATCGACTATCTGAACAAGCTGCTGCCCTTGGTGCGGCCGGGCGGATTGATCCTGGCCCATAATATCAATCCCCGTCAGGCGGATCCCCGCTATATCAAAGCGATCACGACCAATGCTGATTTGGAATCCCTCCTCATCAACGGAGTAGGCGTAACCCTTAAGAAGCGTTGATAGAGCAATTGCCATCCACCTCGCAGACTCGGTGGCTGCCACCCAGCGGTAGGCACAGCCTACTCTACGGTAAACAGAAAGATGAATGAAATTAGATTTTTTTGAGATATAATTAGCATTCGATGACACAGCCGAAAAAGACGCTCACGCTATTTGACTCGACCTGTCTGATTATGGGGATCATTATCGGGGCGGGGATTTACAAGACGGCGCCGGACGTGGCCCGTGGCGTGGGCTGCTGGTGGGGTATTTTTCTGATCTGGATTGCGGGAGGTCTGCTGTCGCTTTTTGGCGCCTTAGGGTATGCGGAGCTGGCGTCGGCGTATCCAAAAGCGGGCGGCGATTATGTTTATCTGACGCGCGCTTACGGACGATGGGCGGGCTTTCTGTTCGGCTGGCTTCAACTGATCGTGGTTCGGCCCGGTGATATCGCCGCGATGGCATTTATCTTTGCTACGTACGCCCAGGAGCTCTATCGTCCCTTCTCCGGTTTTTATCTGAACCAGATTACCTATGCCGGATCGGCAGTGATCGTATTAACGCTATTGAATATTATGGGCGTTCAAGAAGGAAAATGGACGCAAAACCTGTTGACGTGTGTGAAGATTCTTGGTCTCTTAGGTATATTTGCCGTAGCGGTAGCCGGCCCCCGAATCCAACCGGATTACGAACCGATTTCGTGGACTCCAACCTTCAGTATAGCTTTGATTCTGGTACTGTTTACGTTCGGCGGGTGGAACGAGATGGCGTACGTGGCCGCCGAGATGAAACATCCGCACAAAAACGCCTTACGTACCATCCTCATGGGTACCGCCGCAGTGACGGTTTTGTATCTATTGGCTAATGGCGCCTTTTTATTTACATTGGGTTATAAGGGGATGACGAATTCGACGGCGGTCGCTGCCGATACGTTCTCCACGACCTTTCCCAACATTGGCGAACGGGCAATCAGCGCGTTGATTTGTATCTCTGCCCTGGGTGCGGTAAACGGTCTGATATTCGCCGGGGCGCGGATTTCTTATGCCGCGGGCCAGGATCATCGTTTATTTCGTTTTTTGGGTCAATGGAACCCCAAGACGGAAACACCCGTACGAGCTCTGGCAGTACAAAGCACCCTGGCTTTATTATTAGTTCTCGCCCTGGGATCGTTTGAGAGTACGGTAATCTACATTGCAGCATCCGTCTATGCGTTTTATTTGGCGACCAGTGTAGCCGTTTTTGTGTTGCGGAAAAAAGAACCCCACGTCCCTCGTCCCTATAAGGTCACCGGATATCCGTTTCCGACGATTATTTTTTGTGGAGTATGCGCCTTTTTGATCTATAAAGCGATCACATACAAAGCCCCCGTCGATTTCATTCTCTTTGACTATGTTCCCAGCGAGTACATTCCGTTTATCATTCTGGTGGCGGGGATTCCCGTGTATTGGCTGACGTCCCGAGAGCCAAAATAAGAAGATTAGAATGTACCTTTTTAAATAGTATAGAGCAGAGGTCGAAGTTAGAGTACGACTTCGTGCAGATCGTCGGCGGTACTGCGGGGCAGGTCGGGGATGTCCGTCGGATCGAACGCCGACCAGCGTTTCTTGGCCTTGTCGGTGATATCCATCAAACGCGTGACCACCGAATCCGGCGTGTCGTCGAAGGGATCCACCACGAAGGTTTTCAACTGATCATACGTGTCCTCGGAAATTTTCAGAATTTTCATGTCGGTACTCCAAAAAACCAATATAAATTATAACAGTTACCCTCTCCTATCGTTCAGACAGAAATTCCCTCATCCCCCCGTAGAATTACGCTGATTGACGCCATTTTCAATATACGATTCAACCCGCCGGGAAACAAATGAGAGAAGGGAAAAAATGAAAAAATATACCGTCTGGGTTGGGATTTTAACGATCAGGAAAACTTTTGGCGCCCGATAAAAAAAGTGGATAGTTGTGGATTGTGAGTGGTGAGAAAAAAGGCAGTCGTTATTTCCCGCACCACAATCGGAGGCTATCACCCAAAATGAGTATCTATACCGTTAAGTCGTTCTTTTGGGCCACGGAACGAATATAATCGGCGGCTTGTTTGTATTCGGCCTGCGTTTTCAGGTGTTCCAACATCAGAGGCACGTCGGGGAATTTACTCAGTTCTTTTAAGAAGGTTGCGTAATCGAGACCGCCGGTTCCGGGTCGCGTTTCATCCAGGTGCGTAGTGAATTTTTCCGAAAGGATGATGTCCTTGGCGTGGCAGCTTTTGATAAGCGGGCCAAGACGGGCGAATCCGTCGCGGAGGACGGCTGCGTTATTATAATACCGCTGCGGACTACAGATGAGATTGACCGGATCGAAATGCACGGCGAATTGTTTGCGATCAATCGCCTTGAGTAGCCGGAGGTAGGAATCAACCGAATCCGGATAGGCCCAGGGCATCGTCTCCAGGGCGAAAAACGTGCGAGTCGGTTTGACATGATCGATAATACTGCGCGTTGTCTCGACGATCAGATCAAACGTTTCTTTGGTGAGATTGTCCGGGTGCGGGCCGGCCCAGTTCTTGGCGTTGCGGGAGCCGCTGATATTCACACAGCAGTTGGCTCCGATGCGCTCGGCCAGCGCCAACTGGGTTTTGCATTTTTTGATGGCGTCCATACGCTGTTTCTCATCGGGGCTAATCGGATTGCTCCAGGCGCCGACTTCGGCGATGATAACGTCGGCTTTTTTCGCGGCATCGGCATAGGCCTGGACGACGTCATCCGACGCATTAGCGCCGACGGGGCAGTAGGCCGCCCGGTAGCCCAGCTTTTTTAAGGCCTGAATCCAACTGTCCGGATCCCGGGCCTGTACGGGGCCTCCTAAGCGCAAGGATCGTTTTTTACTTTGCGCTTGTGTCGTGTTCCACGTTCCCGTCGAAACCAGCACCGCCGCTCCCAGGGCGCCTTTGGCAAACTCCCGCCTAGTAAAGGTACGATGTTTATACTGCATGAAAATTTTCTCCTTATTTTGCGATGCTGCCTTCACGTGTTTTAGCGCTTCAGGAATGGAGCCAGGGGTCGTGGAATTTTTTCAGCCAGGACTCCATTTTCCGGGTTAGTTCTTTGACTATTGCCGGTTTTTGCTCCGCGATATTTTTTAATTGATAGGGATCGTTGATATTGTCGTGCAAAATCGTTTTCACGGTTTTGTTCGGCGTTTTACTGATCACCAAGGTGTAGCGGTGGGTGCGCAGTCCACGTCGGCCCCCGGCCGGATTATCATAGGGCGCCCACATGTACCACTGCGAGTCGGGTCGTTTGCCCTTACCGGTCAAGAAAATCTGAGCGCGACTGACTCCCTGCACGGCTTTCGGAATGACATCGGCGAAACCCATCAGGTCCAGCAGAGTTGGATGTATGTCCATAGTCGAAAGCAGCAG
>CAZNQT010000418.1:0-4951 GCA_964574885.1 uncultured Pirellulales bacterium | reverse complement strand
TTACGAGCGTATTCGGCATCTGCTCGGCCAGTTCCGGATCCGAGTTCGTGAAACTCACGGACACCAGATCAACATATTCGGACTTCACATCCAATTTGATTTTAATAGATTCAGAGAACTGCTGGACCTTTTGCTGCCTGGCTCTCTTGCCCTTATCGGTTAAAGCGCCAAACTCATCGCGTGGCATATTTTTCGTCAGGCCAAGATCTTCAATCGCCTTTTTTACGTATTCCCTGCTCGCCACATCATATTGAAGAGTTTCTCTCCGGCCTTCGAACGTCTCGCTTCCGCGTAAAGAGGTATCGGCGGCCGAGGGATCGCGGCGGCGTTCGAAGATCGCCGTTCCGGTATATTGCAGCGGGACGGTATGCGCCCACAGCAATACGCCGCAGGCAAACAAGACCGCCGCCAGCAGTAAGAGTCGCCAACGTACGAAATACTGCTGGATCAGGCTCCGCGTCGTGATTTTTTCGTTGTTTACTTCATCTTCCGACATAGGGAATATCCTTTTCAAACGCCGATCACAGAGATCCTCGATAGTTGCTATATTGACCATATCCTCTTTTCGGATCCAAATTGTATTCCATCGCATAGGGTAACCGTACCGCCTCCAGGACCGGGCGAGTAGGAAAGAGCAATTGTTGCAGAGCCAGACCCACGGCGGCAAACGGGTGAGGTTTCACATAAATAATGTCGTTGGGACGAAGCAGAATATTATGGGAGAGATCGCCCTGTTTCATCATCGCATTCAGATTCACCACGACTTCGTCGGCGCCCACTTTATTATGGCCTTCTTCTTTGTTGCGTCGTTCCAATTCTTTTTTGTCCTTGCCGGTTGGCGGCAGGTACCCGCCTCGTTGGGGTTCCGGGCCGCGGATCACACGAATTTTCTCGAACCAGGCGTAGGGCGTAGGCTGAACGGTGGCCAGCACGTCCAGAAGAGTGTCCGTACCCGTCCAGGGTATCGGTCCCGGTCTTCCCACCTGTCCAAAGACATAAAACTTCTGAGAAAGATAGCCCGTTACCTGGACCGTCGCGTCGCCCTCCTCGTAATACTCTTTGGAGGCCTCGACGATCGCCGTTTCAATTTGCTTGGGGGTTTTCCCGGCAACAAAGACATCCTGCAAGAGCGGCAATACGATCTTCCCATCGGGGCGAACTCGTTGGGATAAGCCGTTGATTTCCGTGATACGAACGGAGGATATGGAAATGACGTCGGGTGGATAGACAATATACTCGGTGCCCGAGACGGGGGATCGAGGCATTTGTAAAAAGGCCTCCAAACGACCTCGATCCTGGCATCCGCAACACAACGCCAGGGCGAATAAGGCGACCATAAGTGTCGTTATCCGATTCAGGTGTTTCATGGTTAATCCTACTTATACTTACAGTTTTTTGCTTAGTCGTGGAATTTAATCCACTCCTGTTCTACCTAAACATTCAAGCAAACCGCTCTCAATCTAATACGGCGAGAATCGATTCAAGCGGCCGATTACAAGAACGTATCCGATGTGGTCCCTTACATCTCTTTCTCTCTCGCCTCCCTACAATTATTATCATTATATAAATATAAACTCCCGGTTGTCTAGTAATAAACTTGCGATCCAGCGGCGCCTGCAACCCGCAGGGCGGAAAACGGACGCTGATTTGAATAGGGGATTTCACCTAAGTCTAGTTGAAATAACAAGTTACAGATTCCTCAGCCGCTGTTTGGTCCGATTTTAGCAGGTCTAATATATTCACCTTCCTGATGTTATTTCACCCTCGTTAAAGTTGTCCGATAATCTCATTTATAAATAACAGGTCCATTGCGGTCGGATAAAATCATCATCCTGAAAGCGATGATAAAGATCATCCTCCGGCAGATCGAATAACCACCAGGCCTCTACGGTTAATCGCCTTACTGTTTCATCGACACTTTCACATTTCCTGTTTAGTACCGATAAATCCTTTATATCCATAAATATTCTTCCGATAGAATAATGGTGTAACGATGGCATGGAACGGACAGCCAAAGTAAATGACTTTATCATAGAGAGTTATGCCGCCCTGGAAAGGATTGGACATGGAATCCCGCCACCCGGCGCTCACTGCTTTTACAAAGGCCGCGGATGAGGTTCCCGCGTATCAGCAAATTCTTGCCGAATCCGGCACGGATCCTGCCCGGATAGAAACCCTGGATGATTTTTGTACGAAAGTTCCTGTTCTGGAAAAACAATTGACATTCGGCCGCTTCCCTGTGGCTCAATTATGTCGGGGCGGCAATCTGGGCCGTCCGGCCGGCGTCCTTACCAGCTCCGGACATTCCGGTAAGTTTGCCTTCGGGATATATAGTGGTGCTGACGTCCAGGGAGAAATGGAACAAATTGATAATGCCCTGGATTTTGTCTTTGGAGTACGTCGTAGGTCAACCCTTTTAATTAACTGCTTACCCATGGGTGTGCAGGTGCCCACGCAGGCCTGTACCCTCGCGCAAACCAGCGTTCGACCCGATATGGTTACCATCCTGGTCAAAGAGCTGGGGCCGCACTACGAGCAAATCGTTCTCGTGGGAGAAGCCGCTTTCATCAAGCATGTGCTGGAACTGGGCCTAAGCCAGGGGATTGACTGGCGTAAAATACAGGTCCATGTCGTCGTCGGGGAGGAGCCTTTAGCGGAGAATGCCCGTAAGTACCTGGGCGGTATTCTGGGAACGGATGTTCTGCACCCGGAAAAGGGTGTTATTGCCTCCAGTATGGGGGTAGCCGAGCTGGGCTTGAATTTGTTCCTGGAACTGCCGGAACTGATTATATTACGACGGTTGCTCCATGAAACCCCGGAAGCTCGAAACAACCTTTTCCCCGATTCCGTGACCTGCACGCCCATGTTGTTTACCTATAATCCGGAACGAATCTTTATTGAAATAATCGATAAGAGCGAACTGGTTATCTCCACGCTGGATCCCAAACGACCTTTGCCCCTGATTCGTTATCGCACGGGCGATCGGGCGCAATTATTAAATCCGGAGGAATTAGCTCAATTCATTCCTCGTCTGAAAGAAAAAGCCGGCGCCTTAAGTCAATTGCCCCTGATCGCCGTGACCGGTCGAGGCGAGGCGATTCGCTCCGGCGACGTCCCGGTCTATCCCGAAGAGGTCAAGGAGGGAATTTACCATGACCCGGAACTGGCTGCCATGACGACTGCTAATTTCCGACTCCGCTCCGGTCCCGAACGGGGCCTGCTGAGAATTCAGTTGTCGCCGGGAGTAGCCGATCAGCCGGAATTATCTCCAAGGTTTACCGCTGCCGTGGCCCACTATGTCACACCGCCGCTCGAGGTCAAATGCCAAAGGTATGAAGACTTCCAGGATGGGATGACATTGGATTACGAACGCAAATTCGCCTACATTGAAAAATAAAACACGCCATCAACCGCCGCCGGAATCCTGGCGGAGTGGTGCTGCCTGGCACGTCTGCTACTACTCTGCGAAGCAGCTCTTCGATACGCAGTAAGAGGAACTCATCGGTGGAGCTTGCTTGTAGTTTATGATTCTTTTTGCGTTTCCCCTTAGGATATAGACGGTCATTTCTTGCCCAATAGTCGGAAAAGCAAATCTTACTCCCGAGTCCTGCCGGGCGTGCCGGTAATGCTTTTCAAGGCTTCGGCGGCTGCCTGTCTCACCTGGATTTCCTCATCTTTGACGGCCTCCTTGAGAGCAGGTATGGAAGCCTTAGCCGAGGCGCCGATTGCACCCAAGGCCTGGGCTGCATGTTTGCGAACTTTCCATTCGTCGTCATGGAGAACGAAGATGAGCCAAGGTACGGCCGGTTCTGCCGCAGGACCGATGGCAGCCAGGGCCTGAGCGGCGGGACTACGCACTTGCCATTCCCAGTCCCTCAGTGCTTCGGTGAGTTGAGGTACTGCGGGCTGCGCTGCCAGCCCGATAGCCGCCAGGGCTTTGGCGGCAGGGCAGCGCACTTGCCACTCAAAGTCACCCAGTGCGTCGGCGAGCTTTGCTACGGCAGGATGCGCCGCCGGCCCCATAGCGGCCAACGCCGTTGCGGCGCCACGTCGCACTTTCCACTCGTTATCGCCAAGGGCAATGATGAGTTGGGGGATAGCCCCTTTACCGGCTTTTCCCATTTGGGCCAATGCTTTAGTTGCTCGTTCTCGATCCATCCACTCGTCGCTGGTCAACAACTCAATCCATTTCTGAACCTCGGGGCTGACGGTCTCTTGTTTCCCGGTGGTAGAATCTCCTGTAGGAATAAACTCCCGCTGGATCACATCGAACAGCGGATTGTCGCTGCGCGGAACCTCAGGATGTTTCCCGGCTTCTTTCGCGGCCCAATAGTCTGCGCCCAGACCGTGTGTTCCC
Organism: uncultured Pirellulales bacterium; assembly: GCA_964574885.1. Taxonomy (GTDB): domain Bacteria; phylum Planctomycetota; class Phycisphaerae; order Sedimentisphaerales; family SM23-30; genus JAFGFX01. The sequence goes on along the minus strand of CAZNQT010000418.1, from coordinate 594 downwards.
AATTCATAGTCCATGCCATCCCATTCGTCTTCGCGAAAGGAATAGAAGGCCCAGTGTAGATTGTGGGCGTTCAATACGGCAATGACGTCCGTCAGATAGGCCTTGCATCCTTGATTGCGACGATAACATCCGAATTCACCGTTGACCAGGCGATTGGTAGGAATCCCGCGGGCCTGGGCCCAGGCAAAGAACGGGGCGAAGTAATTCTCTATTTGTTGTCGGTTCCAGTCCATTTTCTTACCTGCATACGCTATTTTGCCGGGATATGAAAGGTTGCGTTTGTCGCGGAAATTCTTATGGCTGGTGAATTGATAGGGTTCATACATGTGGAATGAATAGAGGATCTTGTCGTCCTGGATTCGCGGCCAATGCACGAAGGCGCCGGGTTGAGCGTACCATCCCGAATCCAACATAATCGGCGTCTCGGTATCGCTCTGGCGGATCGCCTTAATGACCGTCTCGTAAAACGCCGGCAAGTCGTGCGAAGTGTTCTTGTATTTCCGGTACCAGGGAAGGTACCGTCCGGCCGGACCGTCTTCCGCCAGGTCTGTCCTCATCTCCGGCGTAGGCTCGTTAATGAGGTTGTAGCCATAC
>CAZNQT010000417.1:0-4953 GCA_964574885.1 uncultured Pirellulales bacterium | reverse complement strand
CATAAGTCCACCTCATAACTGACGGAAATACCGAGACTGTATTGATTGTAATAGATCGCCTCAGAGCCATTTTCTTCCCGAAATCGCCAGGCATATCCGGAAACATTGGCTTCCGGCCATAGCGTGGCGCCGGCTTTCTCCGCGACCGCTTCGGCCTGGGCGAGACGGTCCCAGGCGGTTTTCAGACTGAAATTATCCGTCAACGCTCGTTCGATCAACGCGTTTAATGCCTCGTCCTCAAAGGCCTGCCACCAGGCGTCCGGCAACGGTTCCGATCCCGTTTCGGAAAATTTCGCTGGCAAGGGCGCCGGCGTCGATACTGGTTGTATCTTAGACTCACAACCGAATACGGATCCAATGAAGATAAAGAGTAATATGTAAGTTAAAATAGGTTTCACGTTTTCGATTCCTGATTGAGGTAAATAATCACGATTCTCCTGGTTTGAGGTACTCCCGAATTCCCGCCGCCGTAAATCTGACAATATGCTCTACGAACGTTTGCAGATCATCAAACGGCGCCTGGGAAACCATGGACTCCCCCAGAAGGCGACGGGAATGAATGGCATGGATTAATTGACCCAACAAGGAATGCAGGCATGATTGAGTCTGCGCCTCGGATAACTGGGGGCAGATTTGCATCAGCGCTTGCCCCAGCGCTTCTCGGGTGGGCAGGGCAATTTCTCGGGCGAACATCCCCGGCGGCAGATGAGGATTCGTAACCTCACGTAAAAACAGATTCGTTAAATTTTTTCCATTTTCTCCCGTTCCTGCGAGTTGACCGACAAAGGTAAAAGCAAACGTACGCAACAACCGTTCCAGCATATCATCCTTATCCTCCTCTGTCATTACTTTTTCAATAGCCTGAATCCGCTCTTGACGCCAGCAAATCATCATTTGGCGAAATATTTCTTCGTACAGCTTTTCCTTGCTCTGGAAGTGGTAATTCACCGCGGCCAAATTACATTCCGCGGCGGAGGTGATGTCTCGGACTGAGGTTTGGGCATATCCTTTCTCGGCAAAGAGTTTCGCCGCGATATCCAATAACCGCTTACATGTGTTAAGCTCTGTATCTTGGTGTTTAGAATGATCCATTTGCCAATATCCTTACGTCATGCTTACAAACGTATGTTTAATACACTAGTATTAAACGATTGTATGAATTTGTCAACCCTGTTTTTAGAAATTTTGTAAGTTCTTTAATAACAAATACATACGACAATATTAAATCTAATATTGATATCGATTTGTTGAAGATTCACATCTTATAAAGTAAATTGCCAAATCGAAAAATCAGTTCCGATTAGCGAAAGGAATAGAATATAGCAACAAAACGATAATTGGAGTTTGCCCATGGACTACACGTATGAAGACATAGCCAGAATGATCGATCATTCCCTGCTAAAGCCGACTCTGACCGATAAGGAGTTGGAAGACGGATGCCGATTGGCATTAACCTATAACGTTGCCAGCGTATGCATCATGCCGTTTTATCTAAAACGCTGCGCCGAAATTCTGAGAGATAGTACCGTTAAAGCCGGCGCCACTATTGGTTTTCCTCACGGAGGTCATACTACCGTCGTCAAAGTTTCCGAAGCGAAACAGGCTCTCGACGACGGCGCCGAAGAGCTCGATATGGTCGTCAATATCAGCAAAGTCCTCAGTGGCGACTGGGAGTACGTTCGCGAAGATATAAAAGCCGTTATCGATTTGACGCATAACCGGGGACAAAAGGTGAAGATGATTTTTGAAAATTGTTATTTGAACGATGACCAAAAAATTAGCCTCTGCGAAATCTGCGGAGTCTTGAACGCGGATTGGGTTAAAACTTCCACCGGCTACGGGACCGGCGGCGCCACTATCGAAGACCTCAAACTCATGCGGAAGCACGCTCCGGCCCATGTCCAGGTCAAAGCGGCGGGGGGGGTACGGGATTTAGATACACTGCTTGAAGTTCGCGCCCTTGGCGTCACTCGCTGCGGCGCCAGCCAGACCGCCAAAATCCTCGACGAAGCCAAACGGCGGTTAGGAATCAAATAATGTATTCATACAGAGTGGCATATTCAAGAGTTCTTGGGCCTCCTGGGTTTCTTCGTATCGGGGACGGGCGGAGCCTCTTTCGCCGGGAGCCATTGTTTTAAGCGCTGGATGACTTTTACATTTTCAGGATCGCCGGCTACGTTGTACCATTCGTGGGTATCCTTTTGATGGTCATAGAGTTCCTCGGTGCCGTCTGCGTACCGGATGTAGCGCCAGCGTTGATCGCGTACGGCATGATTGCCCCGCATATAGGTCATCACGGCCGGTCGGGTCCATTTAGCACGGGGATTCTTTAAGAGCGGCATGAGACTTACGCCATCCAACTCGGATTTTTGCCGAAGTCCACACAGGTCGATTAACGTCGGGTAAATGTCAATGAGACTAACAGGTCTTTCACAGCGTGTACCGGGATGGGTAATACCCGGTGCGACAACAATAAACGGTACGTGATTGGTCTTTTCCCATAAGGCAAACTTTTCCCAGTGTTTTTTTTCGCCCAGATGATACCCATGGTCCGACCAAAGCACTATAATCGTGTTATTGACGTATTCGCTGTTGTCTAAGGCGTTCAGAATTCGTCCGACCTGGGTGTCGGCAAACGTGGCACTGGCCTGATAGGCGCGCACTGCCTCTTTCCAGGTTCCAGGCGCCTTCGCTTCGATTTCCATGAGTTCTTTGAAAAACCACTTTTTAGGTTTTAGCAGCGTTCTTGCACCCGATGGGACGTCGTCAAGGTCTCCGGCTAGAATTTCCGGCATGGCGACGTCATCGCGGGGATAGAGATCGAAAAATCGTTGGGGTGCAAAGAAAGGCATGTGAGGCCGAAAAATCCCGGCTGCCAGGAAGAAAGGCTTATCATGTTTTTTCTGGAGCGACCGGATAGCATAATTTGCCGTCTTCACGTCTATCGCATCCATTTCCTGGGCCGGCCAGGGCCCCCAATCCGTATTATGGCTGCCGTATTTTGCCAAGCCGTTAAGTTTCTTTTTAGGCATGGGGGCGTCCGGCGGATCCGGCATCATCAGGAAATCGTCAAAAGAGGCTTTATCGTGAAAGGCGCCGCCATATTGATGATGGAATATCTTGCCTGCGCCCTCGGCACGATACCCGTGCGCCATGAAATGTTGCGGTAAAGTAACTGCTTTGGGCAAGGCTTTGCGCCAGTTGCTCTTGTTGCCATAAACGCCGCTGGTTGTAGGGCGTAAACCCGTCAATATGGCAGTCCGCGACGGATTACATGCGGCAGAAGCACAATACGCATTCGTGAAAAGCACTCCACGCTTGGCCAGACGCTCGATGTTAGGTGTCCGAATCGGTGCGCGCGCATCCAGGACTTTGATCCAATCGTTCAGATCATCCAATGTGATAAATAAAACATTGGGCCGCTTGGTCCTCTCACCGCCTCGCAACCTTACGGGCGAAGCAAGACCCAGAACGGTTGATCCTATAGCCCACAGAAAACGTCTTCGACTCCATACCTTGTTCATTTGAATTCATCCTTTTCTCATCCGTCGTCTGTACTCTCAATTTCCATATTTATTATAATGGTTGATCCGAAAAGTCCGGGATGAATATAAATGTTTCTACAACGCGTCTCATTTAAGTAACCGGTGCAGTTTTTCCATGACGTCGTCGATTTCCTTGCCCTTGAAGCAGAATTGCATATCTAAAAATTGCTGACGAAACGCTTTGACCTCTTCACGTACGTTACTGCCTTTAACGATCAAGTCGTGCATAAACTGTGCCAGGGTCTGGAAATCCTTCTCCTGCATGCCGAAGCGGGTCATTTCCTGGGTCCCCATGCGAATCGCGTCGGCTTCGGCGAAGCCTTCCTCGCGCGGCGTGGCCTGGTAGTTGGCGATAATATTATTTTCCTCCAGCCGCTGCGCCATTTCCATTCCTTTGCCGTGTCCCACTTTTAACATCACCTGATGGGTTTCGGTAAATTGCACCGCCGGATCGCCTTGTACGTCCATCCCTACGTCTTGCAATGCTAAAGCAAACGCCTTGGCGTTCTTCAATATCTGCGGCTGATACGCATCCTTGAACGTATTCATTTCATACGCTGCTGCCAGCAGACCCAGCAACGTTCCCAGGTGATGATTGCTCAAGCTGCCCGGAAACGACCGGCGTCGCACCGCTTCCCACAATTTACGTCGATCGTGCTGTTCATCAAAAACGGAAGAAATAATCCCCCGCTGCGTCCCGAAGTAGGTCTTGTGCGTCGAGCCGGTGACCACATCGACGCCCTCGGTGAACGGATCCTGGAAATGTGGTCCCACCAGCCCCAGTACGTGAGCCATGTCGTACATAATCACCGTATCCAGCCCGATCTGATCGACCAGCGCCCGCATAGCTGCTATTGGTTCCGGATGCAGCACCATGCTCTTACCGAAGATAATCAATTCCGGCTTATACGTTTCCAGCAGCGGCTGACAGGCGGCCAGGTCAATGCGATAGGGATTTTCCTCCAGAACCGGGAAATTCACGACCGCCGGTTTGCTCGTTTTCGGATCCCGCGCCACATAATCCCGCAGCGATCCCATGGGCTGCGAACTCAAATGACCGCCCTTGATGATATGATTGTTCATTACGTAACGCATCCGCCGTGGTTCGCTTTGCCGATCGTTGCGATTCAGATAATCCACCATGGCGCTGAAAAAGACAGCGTTCACCATCTGGCCGCTCAGCAATCGCGTCTCCACCTCCGCACACCCCAGGTAACGCCGCATTTCTTCCTCCAGAGCATATTCCACGTCCCGGATAAAATCCGTACCCTGATAATAAAACACATCCGCGTTATTCAGTTCCTTAACGCGTTTATGCTCCGCGTATCGACAACAGGGATCCATCACCGAAAGCAGGCGCACCATCGCCGAAGGCGTATTCTCCGACGGGATCAGATTGATACACTCC
>CAZNQT010000416.1:0-4958 GCA_964574885.1 uncultured Pirellulales bacterium | reverse complement strand
GGACCTGGTTTCGTTTGTCCACTCGTCGTTCCTGATCCTCATCATAGTACATGGTCATACTGGATTCGATATCTTTGAGGAAGAGTCGCGCCCTTTGGTGATTCGGATACGCCGCCAACACTCGCTTGATGCATAGGTAGGCGTCATCGTATTCTTCGCGATCCTCGTAGAGGACGGCGAGGTTCATCAAGGCGCTGACGTGGACGTGTCCGCTGGCAATACATTTTTTATAGTAGTTGATGGCATTTTGCTCATCGCCATACAGATCACAACCATAGGCCAGGGCAAACAGCGCGCGGGTGTGATTGCCGTCGAGGGTGACCGCTTGTTCATACTCCGTCAGCGCTTCGGAACGGCGTCCGTTGGCGTCGTGCAGAGCGCCGAGTTGAAAATGATATTCCGCGCGAATATCCCCCATCCGGGAGATGCGTTTGAGATGATCCTCGGCGGCTTCCAGATCGCCTTTGCGACGGAGGGTTTCGATAATCGCCATGGCAATCTGAAAGCTGTCTTGTCCTTTTTTTTCGGCCTGGGCGAAATGTTCAATTGCCTCGTCGTATTGTCCGAGTTCGCGGAGGGCGCCGGCTTTGAGATAGCACGACATGGTTCCCGCACCCGCCCAGTCTAACCATTTAATGACTTCGGCGTAATCGGCCAGAGCGTAAAATCCCTGAGCGACCTTGGTCGCCATCACGGGATTCTGGGAAAACGCAGCAGCGCGTTTTTTGGCATTCGGTTCAAATTCTTCGTGAAACAGAATTCGTTCACGTTCACCGGCGTGGACCGTCTTCAGCAAATCCTGGAACTGCTCGTCCGTAAACGGCTCGTTATTTTCCAGAATCATACTTATCCATTCACTCACCTGAGTACTCATCATATATCCGTCTCCCAAGATTCAGAGCTATTCCCAAACAGGAACGATGCCCGATTTACATAAACAGCGTATTATAAACAAGATAATTTGACATGCAAGAGCATTTCACAGGCGACCCTGGGGCACATCGAAAAAGAAACCCCAGATTTACCAGACGGCCCAAAATGGAGTTAACTTGTTTCGTGGAAAGGGTTTACAATATTATATTCCGTCTAAAAAAGCCAGAGTCGAACTACTTCAATCTGGTATTTAGACTTCCAATACGTTAAAATTGATGGTTCAGCAAAACAACCAACGGGAAACGCAGGACAAAACGAGAAGGAGTCGGCTATGATGGATTTACTTCATAAAATACTGTACACGGGAATGGGATTTGCGGCCCTGACGGAAGAGAAGGCCAAGGAACTGGCAGCGGACCTGGAAAAGCGCGGGGAGGTGTCCGGGGAGGAGGGCAAGCAGTTGGCCCAGGAGTTGATCGAGAAGGCGAGGAAACATTCGCAGGAGCTACGTCAGACGATCGGCGATGAGGTGAACAAGGTTCTGGGTAAGATGAAGCTGGTGTCGCGGAGCGACTACGAGGAGCTGTGTCAGCGGATCGCGGCGTTGGAAGGCAAGTGCACCACAATGCCCCCGGAGGCGCCGGCGACGGAAGACAGCCTGTAAGAAAGAAGTCCGTGGGAAATGGGAATATAGGCCCGTGCAGAAACCAACCCTAAAGATACGGTCTCCAAGCGATGATACATCCTAACCCCATACATCGAGTGCGTCGTCGTAAGCGAGAGGCCCAGATCGGCTTGCTCATCGCGCGTCATGGATTTGGGTACCTGACCGGTCGGTTTAATCCCTATACGAAGTGGAAATTGAAGCGTCAGGCGGTTACGGCGGCGGAGCAAACGGCACATATCGCGCGTTCGGTGCGGTTCCGGCGGATGCTGGAGGCGTTGGGTCCGACGTTTATCAAGCTGGGCCAGGTGCTCTCGACGCGTCCGGATATCTTACCGGTGGATATCGTGCATGAACTGACCAAGCTGCAAGACGCCGTTACGCCGATGCCGTGGGAGAAAGTAAAAAAAGGTTTAGAACACCAACTGGGGGATAATTTCGAGCAGAATTTTTCCGAGTTTGCCACGGACCCGATCGCCAGCGCCTCGATCGCCCAGGTCTATAAAGCCCGGTTGAAGACGGGGGAAGAGGTTGCGGTGAAAATCATCCGTCCGGGCACCGAACGAACGATTCGCGACGACCTGAGCATCTTAGAACGTTGGCTGCCGCGGCTGCTGCAATTGACGCTGGGAGATGATTCGCGCCGTTGGAATCCGCATGCGATCATCCATCAATTGCGGATATCGATACAGTTCGAGCTGGACCTGCAACATGAAGGGCGGAACGCCGATATCTTTCGGGCCAATTTCAAGGGGGATAAACGCGTATATGTACCCCGTATTTATTGGGATTATACGAATCGTTCCGTGCTGGTGATGGAATATATCAACGGGAAACCGCTGGCGGAGTTTTTCGCCGAGGGCGTGGCGGCGGAGACGAAAAAGGCGCTGGCGCAAAACGGCGCCAATATCGTACTGAAACAGGTATTCGAGCACGGATTTTTCCAGGCGGACCCTCATCCAGGCAACGCGCTGGTGCTGGACGGGGGGGTGATCTGTTTTCTGGATTTCGGGATGTTCGGCCGGCTGGACCCTCAATCGCAGTCGATTCTGGGACGGGTATTGCATGCGGTGGCGAAAAAAGACATGAATCGTCTATTTAAGGCGGCGCGGGATTTGCGGGTACTGCCGACGGACGGGGATTCTACGGAGATGCGTCTGGCGGTGCTGGACCTGCTGGAACAGTATTACGGGCTTCCTTTAAAGCAGATCAACATACGTCAGTTGCTACGGGACGTGATTCAACTGATCTCCCGCTATCAGGTGGGCATCCGTCATGATTTTCTCTTTTTGGCCAAGGCGTTGAGCACGATCGAAGCCACCGGTCGGAATCTGGATCCGGATTTCGACATGATCAGCCTGATCGAACCGTTTGTGCGGAAACTGGTAGCGCGGCGATTTTCGCCCCGACATGTCCTGCACGATACCCAACTCTTCACGGAGGACGTGGTGCAATTGACGCAAGAGACGCCGGAACTGCTTTTAGAAATATTGCGTCAGATTCGTTCCGGTCGCAGCCGACTTGAATTCCATCATACCGGTCTGGAGAATACCCTGGAACGGATGAACCGAATTTTTGACAAAGTCACCCTGGGCCTGATCATCGGCGCCCTCCTTATCGCGTCGTCACTGATGGCCCATGCCAAACTGGGGCCGGAATGGCTGGGGTATCCGATTATTGGAGGATTCGGATTTCTGATCGCCGGCGGATTTGGATTGTATTTAGTGTATGACATTCTTCGCAGTCGGAGATCGTAGTCCCTTTTATAAGGAAATATATCATGCATGGAGCGTTTATGTATTACGGAGCGTATGGATCGGGGGCGTATACGGCAATGCACGACAGCGCCGCGGCGAAAACGAAAGCGTCTCAGGCGGCAGAACGAGTCCGAGTTCTGGAAGCGAATCTGGCGAAAGTGCTGATGATTAACGAGGCGTTATGGGAGATTTTGCGTGACAAACTGGACCTGACCGATGAGGAACTGAACCAGAAGCTATACGAGATCGACATGCGGGATGGCGTTCTGGACGGCAAGAATCAGCGCAGTGTGAGCGAGTGTCCCTCCTGTCATCGTAAGGTATCGCCGCGTCATCCGGCGTGTATCTACTGCGGCCAGATCATCAATGATTCGGTGTTTCAGATGAAATAACGATGGTAGATAGCAGTAAAATTTGCAAGGATTTCTGCCAACGGACTCCCTCAAGGCCAAGAAAACTCGGCCTGAGAACCCTGTCGCAGCGCCAATGGGGAGTACTATCCCCGGTTCCGCGGGATGACAATTGTACTTGACAATTTGGAACAAGTTAGTATGATCTTAGTTTCATGGCAAGGAAAATCAGAAACAACTATCAGCATCTGATTTTGGAGGCACGATTCGGCAGGAGCAGCGAAAAGGAGATATAATCTTATGGCTACAATCAAGATCGCAATCGTAGGAGTCGGCAACTGCGTCAGTTCATTACTGCAAGGGATCGAATACTACAAGGACAAGAATCCGTCGGACGCGATTGGGCTAATGCACTGGGAGATCGGCGGGTATAAGCCGTTCGATATTGAAGTAACGGCAGCGTTTGACGTGGATCGGCGCAAGGTGGGCAAGGATATACATGAGGCAATCTTGGAACGCCCCAACTGTACGAAGGTGTTTTGCGATCATTTACCCAAGAGCGGGATTAAGGTCCGGATGGGGAAAATCCTGGATGGATTCTCCGAACACATGAAGAACTACGATGATGATTGTACCTTTATCCTCAGCGACGCGCCGGAACCCTCGCCAGAAGACGTCGTGAAAATCCTGAAGGAAACCGGAACGGAGATTTTATTAAACTATCTACCGGTGGGTTCGGAAGAAGCGACACGGTTTTATGCCCAGTGTGCGCTGGATGCGGGGGTGGCGTTTATTAATAATATACCGGTGTTTATCGCTTCGGATCCGGCGTGGGCGAAACAGTTTGAAGCCAAGAAGATTCCGATTATCGGCGATGACATCAAAGCGCAACTGGGAGCGACGATAACGCACCGGGTGCTGACGGATTTGTTCAAGAAGCGCGGGGTGAAACTGGAGAGGACATATCAACTGAATACCGGCGGGAATACGGATTTTCTGAATATGCTGAATCGGAGTCGTTTGGCTTCGAAGAAGGAATCCAAGACGGAAGCGGTGCAGGCGGTGGCGAAAGATCGTTTGGATAAACGGGATATTCACATCGGACCGAGCGACTGGGTGCCCTGGCAGGATGATAACAAGGTGTGTTTTATTCGGATGGAAGGCAAGCTGTTCGGGGATGTGCCGATGAATCTGGAGCTTCGGCTGTCAGTGGAAGATTCGCCGAACTCGGCGGGGGTGGCAATCGATTCGATCCGCTGTTGTAAATTGGCGCTGGAGCGTGGGATCGGAGGCGTACTCGATGCCCCCTCATCG
>CAZNQT010000415.1:0-4962 GCA_964574885.1 uncultured Pirellulales bacterium | reverse complement strand
GTTCCCACGCGTCTGGGGGCTCGGACCGCCGGAGCGCATAAGGCCAGAATAAGCAAAAGCAATATCAATGTCCGCACACCGGTTAGTAACCGGGATGGCATCGGCCACAGATACATTCCCGCCGCCAGTGGAATCAGCAATAACAACCATATGGGATGTTGGATTATCATGGTAACTCAAAATATAAAATGAAAAATATACATTTCAAAATCATTTAATGCTTGGGTGGCATGCCTACGCGAAGCTTAGGCATGCTTTTACCAGCTTTCTTCCGACATATCGACACGGCTGACACAGCCGTGGCACACTTACAAAGCATGGGTATAGCCCTGAGTTTCCGCAGCCTCCACTATATAGTTTCTCCTTCGCTATCGCCTTGACCGGCACGCGATTGACGATAAAGAACCAGATGGTGCGCCGCCATCAAAACCAACGTCACCAATAAAAATATCCATCCCAGATTTTGATACTCCCTTCGCAGCGTACTTTCATCCCGCCAATCTCCCCACCGGCCCCGAACCGTTGCGCGCAAGTCCGATTCCTCTCTCGATAATGCGTTCACCGTAAAGGAGAAATTGCGTTTGTCGGAGCGGATTTCATATAAACCGATTTCGCGGGCAGGGATCATAGCCGTTTCTTCGAATATATCCATGGTATGAATTTTCCCATCCGGTTTTTTTACTTCTATTTGGGTGGTTCCCGAACCACTTCTAAAAACAGCATTTGTCCCTAAACGAAGATTGACCTGTTGCAGACCGGGCATCTGGGAGCGCCGCCACTGCAGTAGGTTCCAGATTAACACCGGCCAGGCAGTCGATTCCGTCAGCGTCGAAAGTTCCGGTTGTATCCGCCAGCGCAGATGATGACGACCGGTCAGACTTGCCGCATCCGTGAGTAACGGAATATTCCCCGCCATCAGAATCGGTTGTCCGGGCACATCGTCCGTCGTACCGGCCGACCAGATCACACCTTCCAGCCATAAACCCTCGGTTAACGGGTGGGATTGATTCATCACAAACGGTCCGATGTACGAACTCGTTTCGGTCTCCTGAATCAGTTGCACGATCCAGGTATCCAGTGATAGAGGTCCGGAATCAACCCGGTCGGTAAAACGGATTTCCGCTTCTTTACCGGCAAATTGTACCTGATCCGTCGCGGCCAAGGCGCGGGTGATCAATTGACGCAAAGGCTCGTCCTGTATATCCACCGTGACGTGAACAGGATCGTTGCGCTCCGGCAGCAACTGTACTTCGTTGTCAATCGTCAGCAGATCCGGTGTAAGTTGAGCCCGCAACATCTGCATATCGGCTGGAATCTCGAACACAACCTGCTCCCGTTGACCGGCCGACAGAGTAAGAGGATATTGGCGTTTCGTTGTCATCTGATCGAAATTCAGAACCAGATTTGTGGCAACAGACTTTTCGGAAAAATTTTGCACTTCCAGCAGGCAGCGTTGTTTCGTATCGATCCAGGTTCGGGCGGCGTTGACAATCGCTACATTGGGGCGATTTTGCCCGAACGACCACCATTGAATTTTTCCTTTCCCGTACGTCTCCATCGGCGGCTGATCGGTTACTACCAGAATATGAGATCGATTCCCCGCCAGCTCATGGGCCAGATTGACTGCCGCAGGTAAATCCGCCTTCGGCGAGAGACACTGCCAAGGAGAGATAACCTTTTCTATTTCGTTGAAATCACGGATGGTATCGCCCAGAAGCTGCGGATGAGTTCCGGCCAGGATAAAACGGGCGGTATAATTAACGCTTTGCTCTAACTCACTTTTCAACGCCTGAATGGCTTGCGTCCGTGCCGAGTGCCCCGGATCGGCCTGCATTGAGTACGAATCATCTATAACAATAATCAGGGAGCGCCCTGCTTTCTTCCAGCGCACCATGGGTTGGACTGCCGCTGCGATTAAAAATAAAATGGCAATCAGTTCGAGGAAGAAAAGCAGCGGCGTTTTCAATTGCTGCACCTGTCGGCCGCCCTCACGAGGCTGTCGGTGATCCGCCCACAGCATCAAAGATGACACCGGTTGCCGGCGAAAACGACTGCGCAGCCAATAGATCCCCCCCAACACGGGAATACCCGCCAAAGCGATCAAGGCTAGTGGAAAGTAAAAAAACGGCATCAGGTCACCTGCAAAATCTCGGACGAGATCAATTCTTCCGAAGGCGGATTTTCCCGCACCTCTTCCGCCGCCAGCGTAATCATTTGTGCTCCCACCTGTCGGCAGGCGCGGTGCCAATTCTGTTGGTGTCGTGTCAATCGTTGCCGATAGCGTTTTTCGGCAGTTGCGTCGATGAATACTTCTTTAATGCGGTCCGTTTCCGAATCCACCAGGCGAACGTTGCCCCGTCGAGGTGGATGTATATCGGCTTCGGCAAGAATCTGCATTACGATCGTTACACTGGCTCGATCCGATAATCGCTGCAAAGTACTCAACGGATCGGTCGGCCACAATAAATCGCTGAGAAGCACTCGAACGCCGCGACGACGCCAGGGGCCCGACACATACTCCAGCGACTCACCGGGATTAGCTTGACTCTCAAAATGAATCCCGTCCCACGCCTCGGCCCGCTCGGTTCCGTTGGCGATCGGTGTACATTGCGAACCGGTCAGCCAACTGCAATGGGTAAAACCGGCGTTGGCGCCGGCTTCGCTGAGCAGCGCCGCCAGGATTAACGCGGCATGAGCCTTTGAACCCTCGCCCAAGGCCATCGAACGAGAGCCGTCCAGGATGATATCCACGTGAGGATTCACTTCCTCCCGAAAGAGTTTGATCGTCAGCTTATCGCTGCGGGCATAAGCGCTCCAATCAAGACGACGCAGATCGTCTCCCGGTTGATAGTCGCGGTAATCCATAAACTCCAGGGAACTGGCGACGCCTCGTCCCAGGCGAGCGCCCGTGACGCCTTGCGGTACGTTTCGCGGAACCGCCAGTCGATAGCGACTGCCGGTACGTTGACCTCTCTGAAGAATTGTGCGATATTTCTCATCCATTCCGGATCCAGGTATTATACGTATTCATGATTATCCGATTATACAGTTTCTTCCGGTACACGACTCGAATAGGGTTTGAATGACGTCATCTGACGAATAAACCAGGGCAGATTCAACAGGAAAGAAATCATCGCCCAGTTCCCGGATATGATCAGAAACGTATCCATATTTCGTTTGTAACTGGTCATGCTTGCCGGATTGGCCAAAAACCATACATAGGCGTCATCGCTGGTTAAATCGATCTGCCCGAAAAATGCAATCAGTAGCGGAACAATGCTCAGTGTCATCATTATGAGAATCGCAATCACCCACGTGATACCCGCTCGCAGTCGGAACCGCCGTCCCAGGATATGCTCACGGAAAAATAATGCCGTCAGGGAATAACTGATAAAATAAAAACTAAACGCGAGCAGATAATCCGGATGGTTGCGAAAATCGCGCGGGACACGAAACAGAGGATGACTCTGAAGCCATTGATTCAATACGATAAGTACTCCTGCGATCATAACCAAGGCCCATATCACGCCGCCCGCGCCCCCGCTGTAAAACAAAAATGCCGGAATGCGTAAAAAACGACGACGGGGAACCGTGCGTGCCACCCGGGGACCCAGGCTGTCTCTTTCACTGACGCCGCCCAAGATCGCTAAGCATAGCAATATCACACACCCCGTCGCCCAATATTCCATCGGGCTGTGATCTTTGTCATACAGGCTCCAGGCACGGGCCAGCACTCCGCTTAAAATACAGATCGCCGTTATATACAGTCGAATCGGCAAAGCCCGGTTCGCCGGAGCCGGCGTGATCAACGCTACCGACAGCACATATAATAGCCCCATCCCCATCATCGCGACGGCCAGCAGAGACAAGACCGGCGCCCAGAACTGCCAGGTACTTATAAGCCCCCCAAATCCAAATCGCAGCAGGTTATTGGCGACCATATGGGCTTGAATAACGAATATCATCATCACAAGCAAACTGCCGACGATCAGCAGCGTTTTCGTGCTCTTACTGGTCGGCAGACAAGCCAGAAAAAGCAGTACCCCGATGCCGCACAGTACCATAAACATGCTGAAACCCAGAAAAAGAAAGATCGAAACCAAATCAATCCCTCGAAGCAGGTATGTCAGTGTGATAAACGGCATACAGGCGCTGTAGATCAAAATCGCCAGAATCACAGCACTGACGAATTTTCCTCGTATGATCGCGCCGGGTTTTAGGGTCGTAATAAACATCAGATCAACGTTCTCATCGGCGCACTCATTCATCATTCGTAAACCGGTGTAGCCCGGAATAAACAACAGACAGGTAAATAACAATACGCCCCAAAGCTGAAAAAACGCCTCACGCCCGGCGTCGGTGTCCACGGACTTCGGATCGATGGACATAATTCTCAACCACATCGCCGACACCGACACCAGTAAAAACAGCACCAGCACTCCCATCACAAATCGACCTTGCACTGCCTGCCGCAGTTCCTTTACCACGATTGGATTCAAAACGTCCCCCGCCCGTCGAAATAGCTGGTATCGATGTTTCACTGTACTTTCCCCTGAGTTACGTTCATAAAGATATCTTCCAGTCCTGCCTTCTCCAGCCGAAATTCCGTAAGGCGATAGCCCTTACGGATCAGTTCCGTTAAAAGATCGCTAATCTCCTGGTCCGAGCCTTGGGTTTCGATGCGCAACACCTCGCCCGCTCGATGGGCCGAATCAATATTGGGCATCTGCAACAATTCCTTATGTAGCTCTTCCAGCTTCTCCAGCGGTCGAATCTGCAACCTTCGCAAGGCCGTATCCTGACTTTGAAGCTGCTCGATACTTCCCGCTCGTAAGAGTTTACCTTGTTCGATGATCACCGCACCCGTGCAAATTTCCGCTAGTTCCGTGAGAATATGGGAACTGATCAGAATCGCCTTGCCCCGCTCGGCCAGAATCTTGATTAACTCCCGCAGTTCCACTC
>CAZNQT010000414.1:0-4969 GCA_964574885.1 uncultured Pirellulales bacterium | reverse complement strand
CAGATATATGTCGCTGTTGAGTGTGGAAGGAGCCCGGGAATCCACGGCGCTTCAAATGCAGGAAATTCTGAATCAGCAGACGAAATTGGAGGAACAAGTCAACCAGGCGCGCCAATCGTCCTATGACGAGTATCAGGTTAAGATGGAAAAAGAAAGGCAACTGGCGCTTTGGCGGGAAAAACTGTTGTCCACCAGTACCTCGTACGATTGGCAGAGCGACGTAAAAAAGCAGACGGAAGCGCAATGGCAGCAGGAGATTCGCGAGGATTGGCTGGAAGCCCTGATGGAACTGCGGTTTGCCCAGGATCTGGTCAAACGCACCGGTCTTACCGATCAGGTCGATCCGTCAACACGCGCGCAGATCATTCAACGGTCCCTGGCGATTGGCCAACGCATGGTACGCGAGGGCGAAGCAAAAATTGAACAAAACCTGGAAAAGAATCTCCCGCTCGATGATGTGGATGTCTGGCTGAAGGCGTATTCCCAGGTGTATCAGTTCCTGGTCGGACTGGAACCGACGAACAAGGAATTCGAAGAGGAAAGCCAAATACTGCTGCGTAAGGCGATTATCTCCGGGATGTACGTTCCGGATCCGAATCAGGACGCAATCAGTTGGGAGCAGAGACGGGAGGGAGTGACGTTTACGGTATATTCCGACGGTCTGAAACGACTGATTGATAGGTACGTGGATGAGCCGGACTTTCGAGAGATGACCAATGACGCTCTGCGCAATTGCCTGTTGCTGGCCCAGACCAGTAAACTGGAATTGGCTTTCAAACAATTAGAAGATACCACGGCCAAACAGCAATATATCGATGGGATTGAAAAACTGAAACAGGAGTTGGCAAAGACACCAAAGGAATACCTGGGACTTTCGTATCTTTTGGGGCAGTTACGTAGCGTTCAGCAAATCAACAACGAGACGTTGAAATTTCCCGATGAGGTGATCATTGCGGAGTTTGCCGAGGGTTCATTTTCGGCCCTGGATGGTTATACGTATATCGTATGGCCGGGGGATGTGCAAGGTTTCCGCAAAGATATGACGGGTGAATTTTCCGGGATCGGTATCGAAATCGGTAAGGTCGATGGCGTTCTCACCGTGAATTCCTTACTGGAAGGCGGTCCTGCCGAGCAGGCCGGTCTGGATGCCGGGGATAAGATCTTGGCTGTGGACGGTAAAAGTACTACCAATATCACTCTGGAAATGGCCGTGCAGAGAATTACCGGGAAAGAAGGTACTGACGTGGTGCTCACCATCGATCGTCAGGGCTTTAAAAAGCCACGCGATTTCTCCATCACCCGAGGAAAAATCGTGGTGCATACGGTCAAAGGCCTCTACCGCGATGCGGATGGACAATGGCAATATTTTGTGGATAAGGACAAAGGTATCGCCTATGTACGTTTGACGAATTTCTATTCCGAAAGCACCGAGTCCCTGCGGAGGATCCTGCAGAAACTGCGAGGACAGGGGATGAAGGCCTTGATCCTCGATCTGCGAAATAACAGCGGTGGGTTTCTCAGCACCGCGATTGAAGTGGTGGATACGTTTATTTCATCCGGCGTCATTGTCAGTACGCGTGCCCGCCAGGCGAACGAGGCCGCTTATGACTGGGCGCGGAACGATAATACGTTTGATGCCAAGCTGCCGATCGTCGTTCTGGTGAATGTCAATTCCGCCAGTGCCTCCGAGATCGTCTCCGGTGCGCTAAAAGACCACCACCGGGGTTTGGTGGTCGGAACGCGGACGTTCGGCAAAGGCAACGTGCAGACGATTATGGGCCTGGACGATAATGCCCAGTTAAAAATGACCATTGCCTATTACTATCTGCCCAGCGACCGGCGCGTACATCGCGACCTGCGGGATAAAACCAATGAAGACTACGGCGTGGAACCGGACGTGAAGGTGGAATTGGCCGGCGATCAGATTGAAACCATGCGCCGAGTGCAGCGGGAAGCGGGGATCTTACATCGTAATCCTGTCGATTCCAAACCAGGCGACGAACAGGTCTGGAAGGTGTTCGGCCCTGTCGAGATGCTCCGGAGCGATCCCCAACTTGCCATAGCGACGGATTGTCTGCAGGGAAGTCTTATTATGAAAACGCTCGGCGAAGAGAATATCGGCGAACTCGTCGGCCCGGTGCGGGAATCTTCCTCGACCACAAATTAGTTCTTAGTATGGATAGCATAGTTTTCACGTAATAACGGGTGCAACTCCGACTCGTTGGACTATAGAAACGTGACTATCCTTAGCTTCCTGTTTTTCATAGGCAGTAAGGAGGCAGGTCATGCGGAAGAATAACGGATTTACTTTAATAGAGTTATTGATTGTTATTGCCATTATAGCCATTTTATTGACCATACTGGCGCCGGCGCTAAACAAAGCTAAAGATTCCGCCAAGCAGGCGATGTGTATGTCCAACCAGAGGGGATTGTCTGGCGCCTGGGTCATGTATGCCGATGACAATAAAGGTCAATTATGTAGTCCCCGTCCGGGCGGCGGCGCGGACCCAAAAGACCGTGCTTGTGCCTGGATTTACTGGGCCGCCGGATGGGGCTGGCCCTCTGATAACCCACCTTGGACCCCGGATCAATGGGAAATGGCGATTACCCAAGGTGCGTTATGGCCTTACACCGGTAAGCTTAAAGGAATTTTCCGCTGTCCGGCCGGGGAATTAAACGAGCAAATTACCTATGCCGGTTTTGCCTCCATGGGCTGGAAGGTACCGTTAAACCGTACATGTGACGGCGAGATCTACCAGAAGATATCGAGCATACCTCAGCCAACGGAACGCGCGGTGTATATTGACGAGGGCCAGTTGACTTCTGACTTTTATAGTGTGCACTATGTGGAAGAACGTTGGTGGGATCAGCCGCCGAACCGGCACCATGAGGGAGTGACGATGTCCTTTGCCGACGCCCATGCCGAATACTGGAAGTGGCAGGATCCTCGCACCATAGAGTTGTGTCGTATGACCTGGGATGAGTTTGTTAATAGTCCGCTGCGGGATTCTCCGGACAATGAGGATTTAACCAAGATTCGTCTAGCCGCCTGGGGGAAACTGGGTCCCTAAGACTGCCACCGTTCCTTTGAGCGTCTGGGAACGGTGACCTTTCATGGTTAAAATAATTTTCTTTTCAGAATTTGATAAAAATACGTAAATATATTTGGCGGGTGATGCTAGCTTACGGGCCGAAACAGTCGTAAATTACGTTCTTTAAGCGGCATTGGAGTACGGAATAGGAGTAATAACGCCGCGCGAGTCGGTAATTGTGGTCGGCCATTTCCTCACGCAACCGGGCGTTGTCCAATACTTTTCGCGTCCATTTTAAACTGCCTTCGGTCACGTATCCTTCCAACTCGATGACCCGGAAATCCTTCGGTTTAATGTCAAACGTATAGATGGAGTACGTGTTTACCACGATCGGTTTGCGAAAATACACGGCCTCCAGAAACGCATTGCCGAAGCCTTCAAAGTCAGACGGATACGTAACTAGGTCGCAGTGAGGGTAAATGTCGAAAGGGGTGTATATTTTGGTTTCATTATCCATCCTGCCGCGAAGCTGCTGGATTATATCCGAGGCGAAAATCGTCTCGGTGTTCATCAAACGAGCAAAGTCCCGGATTCGCTTTTCATACTCATACCCTTCGTCGCCGGCGGTGTGGGAAATGACCAACTTGGCTTTGCGACCCAACCGGCTGACCAGTTCTACGGCCAGTTCAATTCCCTTGCGCCGAACAACGCGCGTCGGCTGCAGGACAAACACGTCATCCGGTTCCAATCCTAAATCCGCACGCACCTCGGCGGCGTATTCGTCCGGCTCCGGCGGCGGCGATTCAAAATCCATCACATTCGGAATCAACGTCGCCGAAATCCCGGTCCGCAGACTCAGTTGATTGTCGGCGCTGGAGTTGATGACCACGTGATGAATGCTCGGCAGGTGCGGCGGAAACGCCATGTTCAGATAATCCCAGACCGCATTGCTCAAAAACCGCTGACGCTCCCAGAAGAAATCATGATGATGTGCGATCGTCGGCAACGCCGTTTCGCTGATCACCTCGGTAATTGCCAAACCCAGCGGGATATTCAATGGGATCGCGATGGCGTTTTCCACGACCAGCAGACCAATCTCGTACCTTTTCAGGAATTCATAAAGTTTCTCCTTCAGTTGGTCTTTGATTTCATGAATTCGTTTGGTAACGGTGGGCAAGCGCGTTCGGACGCCAAAGCATTCTTGTTGCAGTTCCAGTATCTCGGGATGTTTGAAATGGGCCCATTCCACCAGCATAGAACACTCTGGCGGCCGATCCAGTTCGCCCGCAAAATAAAAGCAGGTGAATCCCTCCCGCTCGAAAACATCCGCCCATTTCGCCGTTTCCAGAGAAACCCCGTCGTTACCGGCGAATCGCGTCGAGATAAATCCCGCATGTTTTTTACCGTTGTGGCTCATAAAGTTCTTTCTAATGAATATGCTACCGATATACCCGGCGCAGCCTTTAACTGCAACCAAAATATCCCACGCCCAGACGCGATGGGAAATCCGTGGTTCCTTTTCTTCTTTTACCGTCAACGGTAAACCGTAAACCGTAAATCCCTCATCCACCCATTTACTCATCTACCCATCTACTCTTTTACTAATTCACTCCACCAGCCAATATTTGGCGAAATCGACATAATCGAAAAGGTTGACTATAGCATCGCCTTCGGATGGTGCGATATCGCAGCAACGGGAATCGTCGGTTAACCAATCGTGGATCAAGACGAATAGATCGTTATGATCGACGCGGCCGGGATGGAGAAAATCAGCGGGACGGATAAACTGCCAGGTCAGCCGCGGATAGTCGTAACCATCGATGCACATCTGCCAATTGTCATCATTCCCATTGGCATCGCCGACAAAATCCCAGTCGGTAAAGCTGCCCTGCTGTTTCAGCGCACTATCGGTCAACGACGTTCCCAGTCCATTGTCC
>CAZNQT010000413.1:0-5010 GCA_964574885.1 uncultured Pirellulales bacterium | reverse complement strand
GGATAACTGGGAACTCTACGACCTGGAGGACGACCGCAGCGAAACCAATAACCTGGTTACGAAATACCCCGCGCGAGCCAAACGGATGGCCAATCAGTGGCAAATATGGGCCCGCCGCGCCCATGTTCTCCCGTGGCCCTGGGAACCAAAACCAAAATCCAATCCGAAGTAGAAAAAGTAATCATCGGTAACATTACACTATTTAAGTGATATACTCGTTTTCTTCCTAAGATTCCCAAACGAGGGGAGGTATGTTATTGTCCCATTTTAACAGCCTATCAGCCAAGCGTTCATAAATATCTGAAAATCCAACAGATTGACACAACCGTCGCCGTTAAGATCCGCGATGAGCGGTCCGGACCCATCCGGAACCTCAAAGTAGGCGATGGCATGCTTCATGCCTGCCGAAGAGGATTCCGTCATTTCCTTAGCGATCACCGAGTGTACTCCCGACGGTAATCCATCCGGTATGCCGGTAAAGAGGAAGTCACCCCGACTGTTGGGTAGGGTCTCTCCGATGACGTTGCTGTCCAGGGAAATTCCCACCGGTACTTCCGGTGTGAATCCGTTGCCGGTTACCCCGTTCGGGATTAAGCAGAGTTTCGGTTCCGGACAACATGTAGTGTTCACGTTCAATTCGAAGGTCTCAAACAAATCCCCCACCAATTTTGTGTCGGGGCTACCAATATTAAAATACGAATCCGAAGACACCGTCACCGGAATCGGTTCAACGCTGGTTAAATCCAGGCTTACCAGCTCGATGGGAATCTCGGCGTGAATCGAATGGTTATCTATAATCGGTCCAGATCCGTCGAGCCGATCGTTCCATTCTACGAGCGGCGGCGACAGTGGAATCGGCGGTTCGCTGGGATTCTGCAGATTGATATATTCAGCCTCCCAGGTTTCCGGCTGATGATAATCACCGAATACATTGACAAGTCCTTCGGGGCCCGGAATCACCGGCACTTTATCGAGTTGCACGGAAATATAGAAATCCGACGGAATCTCCGGGGGTGGCGGCGGACCTTCAAAACGCACATCGAGTTTGACGGTGCTGCCTGGAGTTAACGGATCGTCGGCAAACAACTGAATCTCCCGCACATCCACGTAATTGTAAATTGGATCCAGCGGATCGAAGCCCGTACAATCGCCCGTGAAACAACCCAGGTCAAATACATCATCCAGCAGCGCACCCTGGGCATCTATACTGTACGCAACGCTGTCGGGCACGAGGACCGATTCGCCCGGCAGGGGCTTGGGCAGGATGAAATAGGAACTGCCGCGTTTCTTGGCTTCCGGGAAAATTTCCCATATGGTGTTGGGATCAATATAGGTCTGTCCTAAATCCAGCCAATACATTAAATTATTCGGATCGTCGCTATGACCCGGTACCGTCAGGACGTGGATCAGTTCATGGGCAATCGTGCCGCCGGTACTTTGCGTATTGTGACCGGTTTCGACGACCACTACCGGGGTATGATGGACGCTCCAGCCGACGTTGTTCGGCTCCTCCGTCCAGGAATCATCCGCCAGTACGATCTTGATCCCTTTCCCGTTCCAGTCGCCGTTCTCTTTCTTGAAAGTGTTTTTCAGTTCATTTTCACCGTCGGTACTGGCCGTATTTCCCTCATCTTCAGTCAAATCGCCGTCGTTGTCGCCCACGTTGACCGGTTTGTTCGTCTTTTTAACAATCAACCGGATTTTGGCTTGTTTCAGTATCTCGTTGGCCTTTTTCAGATGGTTCTCAAAATTACTGTCATCCGAGTTGTCAATCACATTGACGATGACCGGAATATCCACCCATTCTTCTGCCGCCTTAGCTCCCTGAACGCGCGCCGGGCTGTTGAAAAAAAACCAAACTAAGATAATCGCCCAAAATCCGCCGGTGAACCGTTTTCTCCCTATCTTCATGACTGATCTCCTGAATTGATTATCTCACACTATTCCGAACTTAGAATCTCACTCCGCTCACCCGGCTAGAAATCCCGAATGATCTCGATTATCATACTAATCCTATAGATTAAATATAATATAGGCAAATTTAAATTATCCTATATCACAATGTTTCCCTTCTGCTCTGTAGTCAATTGTTGCGCAAGTCCTTTTTTGATAATCATTTACAGTTATATGTCTCCGATAAATTTTTAGTAAGGAAGAACCCTGATCCTTTTACCAATACCATCCCATAAGTTTTATATACGAATTTCCCATGACGAATCCCGGAAAATTCACTAGCTGCCCGCCCCATATTCAATAAGATGCTTTCAGACAAAAATAAAAGAAATCTCATAATCAGATGAATGCCATGAACCAGTGACAGCCTGTCCCTGGCACACTGGATGTGGCAATCGTAATTACCTGGAGCAAATGATATGAACACGAAATTATTTTTGACTCGAAGGAATTTTCTGAAAAAAACTGCCGCTTTCACCGCCGGCGGTTTGGCATTTCCCTATTTGATCTCGCCCTCTGCCCTGGGTAAGTCCGGTACCGTCGCTCCCAGCAATCGGATCACCGTTGGTTGTATCGGCGTCGGTAGTCATGGTACCGCCGTCGATCTCCGGGGTTTCCTCGCCCAGCCCGATGCCCGCGTTCTCTCCGTTTGCGACGTGGATTCCGAACGCCGCAATCAAGCTCGTGAAATCACCAATCAGGCCTACAATAATAAAGACTGCTCTGCTTACAATGATTTCCGGGATATCATCGCCCGCAATGATATCGATGCCGTAATGATTGCCACGCCGGACCATTGGCACGTTCCCATTTCCCTCGCGGCCATCAAGGCCGGCAAAGACGTCTGCTGTGAGAAACCCACACTCACCATCCGGGAAGGTCGCATCCTCAGCGATGCCGTCAAACGCTATAGCCGCGTCTTCCAGACCTCCACCGAAGACCGTTCCATTGCCATCTATCATCGGATGGCCGAACTCGTCCGTAACGGGCGCATCGGCAAACTGAAAACCATCAAGGTAACTCTGCCCGCAGGCCATAGCATTCAGGGACCCTATGAAGATCCTGAAAACCAAAAGCCCCAACCTGTTCCCAATGGTTTCGATTACGAAATGTGGCTCGGACCCGCGCCGTATGCCCCTTATACCCCCGCGCGCTGTCACTGGAACTTCCGCTGGATTCTCGACTACTCCGGCGGCATGCTTACCGACTGGGGCACTCATCTGCTGGACACCGCCCAATGGGCCAACGATACCGAACGATCAGGTCCTGTCGAGATCGAAGGCAAAGGGGTATTCCCCACCGTAGGCATCTACAACACCGCCACGGAATACCATATCAAATATACATATACCAACGGCGTAACCCTTGTCGTCGATTCCGGCGGTACGGGCATCCGTTGCGAAGGGACCGAAGGCTGGATCGAAAGCCCCGCTTGGCGTCGTCCCTTACAGGCTGAACCCAAATCCATTCTGATTTCCAAGATCGAGCCGGACGAAATCCACCTCTTTACCTGTCCCGCCGGCGAGCACCGCAATTTCCTCGATTGCGTGAAATCCCGTAAGGATCCCTATTTCCCCGCCGAAATTGGCCACCGCTGTTCCAGCCTCTGCCACCTCGGCAATATTGCCATGATGCTCAAACGAAAACTCAAGTGGGATCGGGACAGAGAAATCTTCCCCAACGACGACCAGGCCAACCGTATGCTCGCCCGATCCAGCCGTTCCCCATGGAATTCCTACTTCCTCTAAGCTAAATAACAGTCGGAACTACCTATATAAATCCCTATGGTCAACGTCGCAATTTTTACCGGTGATGGAACAAATAATTTTTGTAACCAAAATCGATTCTGCGCACCAAGTACTTGTTAATATTGAACTTATTGTAAATGTGTACTGAAGTGTGTGAGAGATGCGATTTTTCGTTATAAATTCATAAGTATTTATTGTAAAATAACTTATCAATCATTGGTAAAGATAAAATCAGGAGGAATAGCTGATTGAAGTTGATTGGTTTTTGATCTGAGGAGGAGGCAAAGGCAGGTATGGCAATGTCCGATTATTACTCAAATGGTCATAAGTGCTTGAAAAATATACAGGTAATCACTTTGTTCTAGTAGTGCCAAATTCTCGCAGGACAAAGGGTTATGTATGTAACTAATTTGTGAGTAGATACTTAGGTCAAAAGGTGGGGGGTTTTACTCAATTCGGCCGTTATCCTCGACGACGATAATGAAATCGACTTTCTATTTTAAAAATAGAGATCATCCAGGTGAGCTGAGGAGATTACAATGAGGCTGGTTCTACTTCGTGGGATTTTAACAAAAGCGGTATTGATGCTAATAATCGTGCTTTCGATTTCTTCCTCGTATGGTCAGATCGTCTGGACGGCCTATAACGATTGCCATACCGATCCGATTGGTACTACCCAAGCGAATGTCACTGCGTATTCCATCTATGATGATTTTTTAGGGAGTACCTCGGGTCTCTTGATGGATTTTTCCACCGGAAGCACTACCGGTATGCCCACCGTTACTTTCACCATGGAAGGGACGCCGGGTTTAGGCGCCAGCGGTAGCGGTCAGTCGGCGAACGATCCCAATTTGGGGACGGATGCGTATTTGATCTTTAATGGGATAATCGATTTTTCCGGCAACTTGGTCGATTCTCAGAATGCAGCCGGATGGAAACAGATCATTACCTTTACCAATCTTGATCCAACGAAGGTTTATACGTTTGCCGGTACGGCAATTCGCAATAAGGTGTATGATGACCGTCAAACACGCGTAACGATTTCCGGTCATGAAAGCGCCACTAATAGCAGCAGTGCCGCCCTGGGGGCGAGTCCCGGAGACGATAATACAGTGTTTCAACCGGGCGATAACACCAGTACCGGTTATGTCGTTCGTTGGGATGATATCGTTCCCGGTACGGACGGCAGTTTTGTAATTACTTCGGAAGATGCCGGCGGCGATACGGAATATAAGTCGTATCCCATCAATGGATTTATGCTGCAAGAACATAGTGTCGGTCCGGTGAATCAACCGCCGGAGGTGGAAGC
>CAZNQT010000412.1:0-5022 GCA_964574885.1 uncultured Pirellulales bacterium | reverse complement strand
CGCAAGTGTTGATTTCGATTCGAGACCCTTTGGCCTTAACGACGGAAAACGCCGGCAAGCAACCGTTACTCATCGATTCCTACGTACACGTCGAAATCGAAGGTCGCTCGGTTTCTTCGGTGGTGCGACTGGACCGGGACTTATTGCGTGACGGCGATAACGTCTGGATTCTTACGAAGGATGAAACGCTGGCTATTCGGCCCGTGGAGGTGGTCTTTCGCGGGGAAGATACGGTACTGATCCGCGATAGCATTGCACCGGGGGATCTTATCATCACCACCGATCTGGCAACGCCGGTGGAGGGGATGCCGCTGCGAACCAGAGAAGATAAAACGGATTCAAAATCCTCATCCTCGGACGGAAGTGAATCAGAACCGGCTTCGTCGCTTCCACAGGCAGGGAGGACCGAATGAGTAAACAGAATCCCACTTTACTCTCCGAGGAGCCCAAAGGCATCATTGCCTGGATGGTTCATAACCGGATTACGCCGAATCTACTCATGCTGGTTTGCCTCCTGGGAGGTTTTTTTGTTACGACGAGGATCAAACAGGAGGTGTTTCCGGAGTTCGATCTGGATATGGTAACGGTGCGAGTGCCCTATCCGGGTTCGAGTCCGGAAGAAGTGGAACAGGGAATCCTGCTGTCGATTGAAGAGGGTATACGCGGCCTGGACGGCGTCAAGGAAGAGGAGGTGACAGCGACGGCCAACGAAGGGGTGGGGATCGTTACCGCCGAACTGCTTGAAGGCGCCGATGCCCAAAAGGTCTATCAGGATATCAAACAGGAAGTGGACCGAATTGTCACCTTCCCCCAGGATGCCGAAAGGCCTGAAGTCTCGCTGGTGGTGCGTCGCCGCGAAGTGATGCAGATTCAACTGTATGGGGATTTGAGCGAATGGATCTTGCGGGAAGCGGCCGAAGAAGTCCGCGACCAGTTGCTGCAGAATCCGGGCATTACCCAGGTGGAATTGCTGGGCGCCCGAAAATACGAAATCCACGTCGAAGTGCCGCAGGATATTTTACGAACCTACGGCTTAACCCTGGATCAAATCGCCGATAAGATTCGCGCCACCTCGATTGAAATCCCGGGCGGATTTATCGAAACCAAAGGCGGCGACATTCTGTTGCGAGTCAAACAGCGCCGCGACTGGGCGCGGGAGTTCGCCCAAATCCCGATTGTAACCACCCCAGAAGGTACGGTTCTGCATTTGTCGGATCTGGCTCAAGTCAAAGATTATTTTGAGGATACCGACCGATTGGCAACGTATAACGGATTCCGCGCCGTGGGACTGGGGATTTATCGCATCGGCGACCAGACGCCGATCGGCGTTTCCGATGCGGCGCGGGAGGCTATGGCCGAACTCGAAAACACTTTGCCGCCGGGCGTGCATTGGGCCGTCAGCCGCGATATGTCGGATATTTACCGCCAGCGGCTCAAACTCCTGTTGAAAAACGCCTTTTACGGCCTGGTACTGGTCCTGATTATCTTAAGTCTGTTCCTGGAATTTCGACTGGCGTTCTGGGTGATGATGGGGATCCCGGTCTCGTTTCTGGGTGGGATCCTGCTCCTGCCCGGCATGGACGTCACCATCAACATGATCTCCCTGTTCGCCTTCATTATCGCCCTGGGCATTGTCGTCGATGATGCCATCGTCGCCGGTGAAAACATCTATGAGTATCGTAATCGTGGGATGGGATTTGTCCAGGCCGCCATCCTGGGCGCCCGCGATGTAGCCATGCCGATCGGATTCAGCATTCTGACGAACATCGTCGCCTTCCTGCCGCTTTGTTTTGTACCCGGATTCATGGGCAAGATCTTTCGGGTGATACCCTTGGTAGTAATTACAGTTTTTACAATTTCCTGGGTGGAGTCGCTGTTAATTCTACCTTCGCATTTGGCCCATTCTCGTGCCAAACACAGTGGAAGCGTGGGGGGATTTTTTCATCGAGCCCAACAAGCGTTCACTCGGAATTTCAGCCGTTTCATCGAAAATATCTATGGCCCGTTTTTGCAGTTTTGCCTTCGTTTTCGCTACGTAACGGTGGCGACGGGAATCATGGCGCTGCTCTTGGTTCTGGGGTATGTGATGAGCGGGCGGATCGGCAGGATATTGATGCCTCGAGTGGAATCGGATCGGGCGGTAGTGACGGCGGTTCTTCCCTACGGCAGTGCGATGGAGAAGGTCTCTGCCGTGTGTGACCAATTGGTACAGGCCGGCAATGAAGTCGCCGAAACCAGCGGTGGCGATAAACTCGTGGAGGGAATTTTCGCCGAGATCGAAGAGAACAAGGTCGAAGTCACTATCTACCTGACCGAACCGGATGTACGCCCCATTGGTACGAAAAAAGTTACTGAACGATGGCGTAAAGCGGTTGGAACCATTCCCGGTCTGGAATCGCTGCGCTTCGAATCAGACCGGGGCGGGCCCGGGTCGGGTGCCGCGCTGACCGTCGAACTGAGCCATCGGAATATCGAGGTGCTCGATCAGGCCAGCGCGGAATTGGCGGACATTCTTGCCCAGTTTCCCAACGTCAAAGATATTGACGACGGGTACACGCCTGGCAAACAGCAACTCAATTTTACCATTAAACCGGAGGGGGAAAGTTTGGGGCTGACGGCCTATGAAGTCGCCCGCCAGGTACGCTATGCCTTCTACGGCGCCGAGGCCCTGCGGCAACAGCGGGGTCGGAATGAAATTAAGGTCAAGGTGCGTTTCCCCAAAGAGCAGCGGATCAGCGAATACGATTTAGAGCAATTATTGATCCGTACGCCCGCCGGACGAAACGTTCCTTTATATCAGGTGGCGAACGTGGAACGCGGGCGGGCCTATACGACCATTAATCGTCGCAACGGTCGGCGTACCGTCAGCGTCACCGCCGACGTCGAGCCCATCGAGGAAACGGATCAGGTCATGGAAACCCTCAACACGGAAGTTCTCCCCGAACTGGTTCGTAACTATCCGGGCCTTTCCTATCAGTATGAAGGACGTCAGGCCGACATGAGCGAGAGTATGCAGGGGCTCAAAAGCGGTTTCGTAATAGCCCTGATGGCGATTTTTGTTCTGCTGGCGATTCCCTTCCGCAGTTACGTGCAGCCGATTATCGTCATGATCGCCATTCCGTTTGGGATTGTGGGAGCGGTTCTCGGCCATATCCTCATGGGGTACGCCCTGAGTATTATGAGTATGATGGGAATCGTCGCGCTGTCCGGCGTCGTGGTCAATGATTCTCTCATTCTGATTGATTACGCCAATCGACTGCGACGGGAGGGCGCTTCCCCCTGGGAGGCGATTCAATTATCCGGCAAACGTCGATTCCGCCCTATTATCCTGACCACCTTGACGACGTATGGCGGTCTGACACCCATGATTTTTGAAACCTCACGACAGGCCAAATTTTTAATCCCCATGGCCATCTCCCTCGGATACGGCATCCTGTTTTCTACCGTCATCACGTTAATCCTGATTCCCTCCTTATATATGATTTTGGAAGATGCACGAGCCCTCTTCGCAGCGATTGCGAGATATGGAAAGCCACTTCAGACTGCTGAAATTTAATGGCGTATTTTTCCCTATGGCGTCTGATCTATAAACCTTCACATGAATTTCCACGACAACCACGATATTTCTCCTGAAACGATAAAAAGGACGACCGGGGAAAATCCCCTTCCTATTTTAACATCGGAAAATCGAACCTTGACAATTCCTACTATTTTCGTGTTAAATGGAACGCCGATTGTTACGCGAATGTAGGCACCGAACCAACAATGCGGGTAAGAGAAATGGAGTGTTACATACCTACACGAAGGATACGGAGAGGAAATCGGGTATGGTTCATCAACGGATTCGTTTACAAACATTGATTTTCCCCTTATGTTTTTTTATTTTGATCGTGGGCGCCGTATCCGCCCAGTCTGAATTGCCGGAGACCCTCCGCCAAGCGGTTTTTGTAATCGGTTATCCCGACGGCAGGACGGATGGTTTTGGATTATCCGACGCAAGTTATCATTCCTACGCTCGAACCTATCGCAAACCGATCGTGTACCGCGTGGGTAAAAGCAAACCGAAGGATTGGCCTTTTATTCATCCCAGTCGCTTTGATAGTTGGGCCAGTGGGCACGACCACACATTTACGATTCAATTCGATCTACCCAGGATAACGAAACAAAACTTATATCTCCATATCGGACTGGTCGATACCTGGCAACCTTCCGAAATGATCGTAACCTGCAACGATCATGAGATCCGCCGGCAGCGGGTCCCCAAAGGCTCCGGCGGTACCCAGGTTGCCTTCGATCCTTCTTCACAAGGCAGACCGACTTCGATGATTTTTAAAATTGCCTCCCAATACCTGCGTAGGCACAACAATGATATCAAAATTACCCTCGATAAAGGAAGTTGGATTGTTTACGACTATGTATATTTGGGTTTCCGGAAAAATCCCATCAAACTGCTAAAACCCAAGTCGCCGGATTTACGGAAAGAATTCCTGGCCGGCCCTAGGAAGGATGTAAAAGATATCGTCTTTGCCTGCCGTCAACTGGGACCCGATGGGCACTGGTACGCTAATTTTGGGTATTACGCCGAAGATAAGAATCTCAAAACCTATCGGGCGATGGGGCGTTTGTGCAAATTGAACCTGAAAACCAATGAGCTAACGATACTGCTTGAGGATGATAAAGGTACGGTCCGCGATCCCCAGGTTCACTACTACGGGCAAAAGATTATTTTTTCCTATCGCCAAGGAGATTCGGAACATTTTCATTTGTATGAAATGGATATCGACGGGAAAAAAATGAAACAACTCACCGACGGCCCGTGGGACGATATCGAACCGACCTACGTGGCGGACGGAGGGATCATATTTTGCTCGAACCGTTGCAATCGCTGGGTAAATTGTTGGTTGACCCAGGTGGCCACTCTATATCGCTGTGATGCCAATGGCCATAAGATTCGCCAGCTTTCCGGCAACATCGAACAAGACAACACCCCCTGGCCTTTGCCGGACGGTCGCATTCTTTATC
>CAZNQT010000411.1:0-5022 GCA_964574885.1 uncultured Pirellulales bacterium | reverse complement strand
GTGTTATAATTTGTCATCGTGTTTTAGTAAACGCATTTTGTTAGGGGCTTTTAATACTGTTCATTGCAATCCAATGGAAGTTTTCAGAAAAATAATTCGTCATCTTGATCATTTGCTCGGGATTTTGATCTTAGAGATTACGCAATTATTGTATTCCGGTAATTGAAATGGCATGGATTTACACTCATATTGCACTCATTGTCGGTTTTCTTTTGGCCGTCATACTCATTTCCCATCTTCTCCGTCAGAATCGCTCTCCGTCAAGTATGGCTGCGTGGTTATTGATTATCCTCATTTTCCCTTATGTAGGCGTTCCCCTCTACCTTATGATCGGCGGTCGAAAAATGCGTCGCCTGGCCGCAGATAAAAATAAATTGGTGTTGTCGAAAAATACCTTTTCAAGTTCGTTCCGACTACCACCGGTGAGTCGATTTCTGCAAACGTATAATCTGCCCGGGGCAACCGACGCCAATACCCTCAGTCTCTGTACCATCGGCGAACAGGTTTACCAGAATCTGATCGCCTTGATCGAAGAAGCCACTCAAAGTATCCATATCACTACGTTTATATTTGCCAAAGATCCAGTCGGTCGGGATATACTCCAACGTCTTGTCCGCAAGGCATCGGAGGGAATTCGAGTTCGGTTGTTATTAGACGGAGTGGGATGTCTGCATACCACGCGTCGCTTCTTGCGCCCTCTGACCCGAGTCGGCGGCGAAATCGCTTATTTTATGCCGATTTTACATCGTCCCTTTCGAGGCCGCACCAATCTGCGCAACCACCGCAAGATTGTCATTGTCGATGGAAGATATGTCATGGCCGGCGGGACCAACATCGCCGAAGAATACCTCGGATCTACGCCTCAGCCGACTCGCTGGCGCGATTTATCGTTTGTGCTGGAAGGACCCGCCGTACGGAACTACTATGACATTTTTCGCTACGATTGGGAGTTTGCCATGGGACAGACTCTGCCCCCTTTGGAGGATTCTGTGACTGAGGAGCAAACCGATTCCGGTGCGGTGATTCAAGTCGTCCCGTCGGGGCCGGATGTAGCGCACGACGTGCTTCACCATGCGATCCTCACGTTGATCTTCTCCGCCCAACAACGATTTTGGGTGGCGACGCCGTATTTCATCCCGGATGACAGCCTGCAGCAAGCTCTCGTTCTGGCTTGTCATCGCGGCGTTGACGTACGGATCATAATGCCGCATCGCTCCAATCATCGTCTTGCTGATATGGCGAGAAACAGTTACCTACGGGAGTTACAGGAATCTACGGCCCGGATTTTCCTATATACACACGGGATGATGCATGCTAAAGTGGTTCAAGCGGATGATGAAGTAGCCATTCTCGGATCGGCGAATATGGATATGCGCAGTTTGTTTTTGAATTACGAAAGTGCCATTTTTGTCTATAGTCATCGTGAAATTCTGGCGGTCGAGTCTTATCTGAACGCCTTAATGAATGATTGCCCTTGCCAAACCGTTCCCGCTGCCGGTGCTCTTCACGATATGGTAGAAGGTATGGCGAGAATCATAGCGCCTTTACTCTAATGCGAGGTTTAAATCAGATATGTCGTATAAAGACATAATAACAGGATTGGTGGGATGAACGAAGACAGGAAAATAGCAGTGTTGT
Organism: uncultured Pirellulales bacterium; assembly: GCA_964574885.1. GTDB lineage: Bacteria > Planctomycetota > Phycisphaerae > Sedimentisphaerales > SM23-30 > JAFGFX01. The sequence goes on along the minus strand of CAZNQT010000411.1, from coordinate 3,384 downwards.
GGGAGGCGGCGGGGGAGGATCAGGTGCAGTGCAATCTGTGTAATTTTCGGTGTAAGCTGGCGGACGGAAAACGGGGAATCTGTCAAGTGCGGCGCAACGAGGGGGGAACGCTGTATTCGCTGAACTACCATAAGATGTGTTCGACAGCGGTCGATCCGATCGAAAAGAAGCCTTTGTTTCACTTTCAGCCGGGCAGTCGGTCTCTGTCGGTGGCGTGTCCGGGGTGTAATTTTCGTTGCGATTTCTGTCAGAATTGGCAGATCAGTCAATTGCCTCGTCTGCATGAGAAACTGGACGGCCATTCTTATACGCCGGAGGAGATCATCCAGGCGGCCAACCAGAATCGCTGTGCGAACATTTCTTATACCTACACCGAACCAACGATCTTCATGGAATTGTGCGCCGAATGCGGGAGATGGGCTAAACAGGAAGGATTGGCGAATGTGTTCGTGAGTAACGGCTTCATGACCATCGAGGCGGTTGAGTATGCCAAGGATTTTCTGGACGGGATCAACGTCGATCTCAAGTCGTTTACGGAAGAGTTTTATCGTGAACACTGTAAGGCACGCCTGGAGCCGGTGCTGGATACGCTGCGATACATTGCCCGGAATACGGATATCTGGCTGGAGGTAACGACGTTGATCGTACCCAGCTTGAATGACAGTGAGGAGGAGATTAAACAAATCGCCGAATTTATTGCCCATGACCTGGGACCGCAGGTACCCTGGCACATTAGTCGGTTCCACCCGGATTATCAACAGGATCGTCTCTCAGCCACGACGTCCGATGCGTTAGAAGCAGCCTACGAGATCGGCAAGCAGGCGGGTCTGCATTATATCTATATTGGCAACCTGCCCGGCTGCGGCAAAGAGAATACCGTATGTCATGAATGCGGGCATCTCTTGATCGAGCGGAGGGGGTATCGGTTAGGGCAGTATAATATCGTGAACGGAAGTTGTCCGGATTGCGGAACGAAGACGGCGGGTGTGGGAATGGATCCGGTGCGGTTTTAAAGCCATTAAACACTGATTTAGACTGTTGGTAAAAAATGACGAATGACGAAACCAGAATGATGAATCAATGACGAAGAACGATTGACGAATAAAGATTAGAAAACAAATGGTACCAAAAATTCTGGTTATACATATCTTATGGTGTGGGATAGTTTTTCCCGGGTGTGCAGAGAGATATGTTACGCAACGTAGTACGGAGGAGTTGATTGAGTTGGTGGGGGATCGGGATCAGGCGGATCGGATACGGTTGGGAGTTCTGACGGAGGTGTCGGGCCGACCGTTGACAGAGGAGCAGCGAGAGAAATTAGGGGATCATCTAGTCCAGGTCGTTACGTCGCCCCTCCATTCCCCTATGATTCGACAGCAAGTGATTGACATGATAGCAACCAGGTATCCGAAAAAGGCGCCGGTATGGTTAAGCGAGACGCTGATCGAGACACGGGAACCGGCCCTCCGAACGCAGATTTTAAAATATCTGGAACAGTTTGATGATACGAGGGCACTACCGGGCTTGATTATAGCGTTGAGCGAAGAGGAATGGGATACAAACATGCCTACGCTTCGCCGAGGCTTGGCACCCGATCGAGGTAAAATCACCCCCAAGCTCGAAGACTCGCTTGGCGGCGCCACCCAACGCATGTTTATGCAGGGCGCGGGCATGACACCCATGTTCACGGCTGAGACAGCCGTGGCACGAGTAACGGTAGAAGGGGTGATTACCCGGATCGCAGACGATTCGCTGGAAAATATTTTAGCATCATATCTGTTCGATAAAGAAAGAGCCACATTGCGAGTGCGTAACGCAGCGTTGCTCAGTTTGGTCCGAATCAGCGGTAAGGAAAAAGTAAAACAATTATTATCCAGTGCGGGTTCGGATGACGCATTCCTAAAGCCATTGTGTTTTTGGGCGGAACATTTTGATTACGTACCGCAGACGAAATCGCAAGTTTTAATGTGCCAGATGCAATGGTTACGGTTGACGGTTGAACAGAAAGAGAATTTACAGCAGCGGGTGCGGTCACTCCGCGAACGAGAGGGATATTGGTTTCAGATCACGGACAGCCATATACTCTTAGAGGCAGAGAAAACGTTAATAGCGAAATCAGCCGATATGTTGACAAGTGTGATATGTAAACGACTCCAGGCGGTGGAGCATACGAAGCGTTCGGCCAGTTACGCCGGCGCGGCGGATGACTACCGGGAGGATTTTACTGGTCAGTGTAAGTCGTTACTATATACTGATTTATTAAGAATTTTCCTGTTATTGGAATATATGCAACAGCAAGAAAATCAGGAAATATTACGACTGATATTACGGAAGGATTTGCGGGATGTGGAAACGGAAGTAGGGGGGCTGAGTTTTATGCAAAAAGGAAAGATGGAGTTCCGGGAATATCCCCCCCAACAACGGCTGGGTGATAATCAATATCACGAATCATCGGAGATGATAGCGGACGGAGTGCTCTGTCTGACACGATGGCATTGTCACGTTGATCCGCATCAGACCCGTACGGCACAGGCTGACGAGGGCGAAAGTCAATATACTATAAAGGAGGAGAAGGGGCCGTTCGGTAGTGGCCGTTGGAAAGGGGCGGCGCTGGCTGGACCGGGTGTGGATGATATGGAATATGTGAAATTTCATGGTTGCCCCCTGGTAGTAGTAACATATTTGGATCCCGACACCTTTAATATGGATTATGTGTCGGCGCAGGGGATCGTGATTGATTTGGGAAATTATTGATTCAGTGATTAGTTGTGAGTTGTGACTTGTGAGAAAAGAATGCCATAAAAGTTTTAGATTTAAAACACTCGCCCTAGCAACAGTGGAATTATTGGGGATATTCCTTTCGGGTTGTCAGGTTCGGCCGCAGGCCCCGACGGAAAAAGCAGACGTGGTTTGGGAGCGGGGCCGTGAGTATGGTAGAGTTCCGCCCCAAGAACTAAATGACAATCTGACGCCCCAGCAGTTGGAGCGTATGTTTGTCGCCCTGGAGGATATCCCGCTGGAGGAACTATGGCAGGGGAAGGTTCCGAATGAGGCGATCGCGCCTGTCACGAAACGAACAAAACCTGGTTCGAAATTGCCAGCCCGTAAAGCCTATCTGGAGGGGCGAAGTTTAATCACGCAGGGTGCGTTTGCCGCAGCCATTCCGATCCTGACGAACGCTTTAGAATGGGACCCGAATAGCGCGGCCATCAATGAATTGCTGGCGAAGGCCTATTACAATCAAAATAATTTTTCCGCCGCGGAATCGGCAGCGCGGCGGGCGCTGCAATTTGATAACGACAATATAACGGCATATCAAATTCTCGGCAGTATGCGACAGGAGAAAAATGAATTGGCGCAAGCCTTGTCGTTGTACTTTCGGGC
>CAZNQT010000410.1:0-5039 GCA_964574885.1 uncultured Pirellulales bacterium | reverse complement strand
TCATAGCGATGGACCGGATCGCAGCCGATCGAAACCAGATAGAGCACGCCCCCGAATATGAATAACCCCCCTATGATCTTTTTGCGCTGCCATACACCCAAACGTCTTGCTTACTCCAACTTCTCCGTTTTGGATCCCGCCGGCAGGGGCGCTGACGTCTCCGGTTTCTCTGACGGACTCGATGCGGCGAACGTCCCGAATCCGTAAACGTTGATCTTATCCTTGCCGTACTGGTTGGTTACGAGCACGATAAACTCCAACTGGGCGCCCGGCGCCGCGTAGTCCGAAAACAAGTTTACATCGTCGTAGTCTATCCAGATCGTGGCCGGCATGCTCATCGTTCCCGGACCTTCTCCCCCGCCCCCAAAATAAAGCAACAACTGTCCCGCGTTATTATAAATCTTCGCCACCACCGTGGCCGTATCGACCACCCAGATCCGGTCTGCCCGATCCACGGCGATCCCCTTTGCCCGCACCAGAGCGCCGGCGCCCCGGCCCAACCGGGAGTACGTGCCTAATACCTGACCCGACGGATCAAATTTCGTGATCCGCCCGCTGGCGCGATCCGTGACGTACAAATTCCCCTCTTGATCGAACGCCAGATCGCTGATCAGCACAAATTCTCCCGGTTCTGTGCTCGCTTCGCCCACCCGCTTGCCAAACCGCTTTACGATCTCGCCGGTGTTCTTGTCCAGCACCACCACTTGCTGCGTTCCCACGTCCGTGACATAACAATAATCGCCCCGGATCGCCACGTCGCGGGGCAGCAGTTTCTTGCCTTCCCCCAGTATCCGTATCAGTTTGTGGTTTGCATCGAATTTGAAGACGCCCCCGCTTCCGTTATCCGCTACATAGATATTCCCTTGATCGTCAAAGTCGAGATTCACCGGATTCCGCAGACGTTTATCCTCCGTCAATGAAGAAAACGTCCGGTTCACCAGATCCAGGATAAGAACCTTCTTCTGACCGACGTCACACACATAGACCTTACCCTCATGCATAGCCACCCCGTATGGATTCACGATGGCTTCGCTCTGTTCCGGGGCCCCCAACACAAAATCTTCCAGCGAAAAGCCTGTCTTATGTTTGCCTAAATCCGCGCCGCTGGATATCGATTTCAGATACTGCAACCGAGGCACACCCGGCGGCGGCGGATAAAACACCGGACTGACGGTGCTCGCACGCTCTTGCCCTCCCTGGCAGCCCATCAGCAGCCCACTCAAAAGCAACGGTAAAACCACCCTTAAACCCTTAATCAACAATTGCTTAGCTCTCATACTCTTTTCATCGTCCTGATTGTGCTGTGAACCTAAATAAGTATTTACCTTGGCGGCTTACTCGAATGGATGAATACTTCAATATGAAATCTAAATACGGGTTTACCCCCGAAATTGCAAGAAAATTAAACCGGTCGGTTCGCGTGAGTGGTATTATATATATTACGCGTCCACATTCGCTGTGGCCCGGCAATACGCTCCCCGGGGACAAACCGAACAGAAGAGGCTCCTCCGGGCGCCATCCCCGCCGTGCTGCCAACGGGCACATACTACGGAAAAAGCCCGCTGGCGGAGTCGAGGCCTATTGAACCTCGACTCCGACACGGGCTTTCGGTTGTCATTGGATGCAACCTTCAATGCTTTCTTTCCCCCTCCTTCAAAATTACCGGTTCTTGAAAGTTGCGGTTTCAATGGCATGATTACTTCAGGTGACATTCCTGGCATAAGGCGCCGCCGCCAAAGGCATCTTCGTAAACGTGACCGTCGCGAAGGGCATTCTCGGTCGCATCATTATCCTCGTGGATTTCATGGCAACTGGCACATTCCACTCGACGTAAGCCGTTCTTGCCGCGTAAATAACCCGGTGCAACGTCGGCCGCCAGTTTGAAATCATCATCATTCTCTACCACGAGATAATCGATGGATACCGGGTGGGAATGACTCAGATCGTTTCCGAAATTCGTATCCTTCGGAATCGCATTATCGGGAGCCGATCCGTCCGGATTTGCCGGTGTATCGCCGATGCCGTCGCCATCCGTATCGTACAGCCATTCGCCATCGACGAAGCTGCCGACCCACGTATGCTCACTCGAGCCGTCATGACAACTCAGGCACAGTGCCGAAGAACCGGTGGGCTGTTCCGGAGTCGTTTCCAGGGATTCACTCTCATACAGCGTGAACGTCGTGGTAGTGGCCCGACCGCTCCATAACGGAACGTCCACCTTGTCGTCGTCGATACCGACCGCGTTATGCGGCGTGTGACAGGGAGCACAACCATGATACGTCGTGTGGCTGGCATACGCCACGCCAGGCAGCACCAATGCTGCCAATAATACAATACCTATTCTTGCTTTCATTCGCTTTCCTCCGTAATGGGAGCCAATAAAATTACAAAACAAACCCAATTTTCAGGTAACCCGTTCCAAATTCAGGTTTTACGTCTCGTAGCCGTATCGTTTACAGCTATTCATTCTACACTAATATAATAATGTGCAATAGATGTGCCAAGATGCACTTTGGGACAGAGGAAATTTCAAGTAGATATAAGTTCTTATATCACAGCAAGTTAGTGATATTACTAATTTCAGCGGCAAGTAAACGGAAATCCACGGCAACAGATATTCTCAATTTCAAGAAAATATCGCATTTCCCATTTTCAGATATGAGAAGTACCCGTATGGTTTGGAATAGCTAAGTTAGCGGTTAAACCTAAATTATAGGGCCGGCGGTGGGGTGACCGCCGGCCCGTTAAATGGGTTAAAGGTCAGTTAAACTTGTAAGTTTCACTGGTGGTTTTACGGCTGGGGATTATTGTCTTCCAACCAGTGTGAGGCTATCACATTCAGGTCAAACATATCCACGATACAATCCAGGGTCAGATCGCCCATGGGGAAGGGGAATCCGATATCGCCGCATTTGGGATCGGAATTGCCCGCGGGTCGAGCCAGCCCGGAGGCTTGGCCAAGGTCCGCAATGCTGTCGTACAGTATTTGAATCATATATTTGGCATTGTGGGCAAAACCGCCGGGATCCTTCACCGCGTACTGGAGATTATAAGCGGCTTTGAGCAATCTGGGCGTAAAGGCTCGGTACCGATTGCTAGAGGTGGCCTCTCCCGGATCGACATCGCCATTGCCATTGGTATCCTTGAAGAAGTAGGGATAGGCACTCGAATCGTAAATGATCGGATTGCCATTGTTGTTTGCATAAGTTTGAATGGCCAAGTAGAGTTTATTTCGAAGGGTGTCGATTTCGTAGTACATACCTTCGTTCTTGTTCCCGTCGCCATCGAAATCAGTATGATCGAGACCGCGAACATCTTTGGGATCATCCTTACCGGTGTGACACAAGCCGCAGTACACTTTGACGCCCAGTTGGTGTGAGAGATGGCAATCAGTGCAGGAATTGTTATCGGGGTGATGTTCGAAATAGCCATTATAGATTTTGCCCTGGTATTCATAGGCGCCTTTGGCCTGAGTGCCAAACATGGTTGCACCGGCGGGCAGGTAGTGAACGTTGGTGAAAGTCAGACTCGAAGATATAACGTCCTCAGGGAGTCCGGCGATTTTGTTATTCACACTAACGGTGGATTCGCGTCCCTGGTGGCAATTGATACAGAGATTGGAATCTTTATCACTGGCGTCAGTAAAGGCCACCATGGCGCCGCTGGGGAACTCGACTTCGTCCACCTGGTAGCGAGTGAAATCCGTGAGGGAATCATGACAGGTGGTACATTTGAACCCATTGGCCGGCGGTTGGGGGAGAATCACGCCTTCGGTCAGGAAGGTCGGCAGACCCTCGGCGGAGTGGCATTTGCTGCAGCTTGCCGACACCTCGCCGTCCTCATCCCAATGACGGAAGGGTTCGGTGGAACCGGCAAAGTGGGCGGAATCGTCGCGATGGAGATTGGCCACCGCGTCCGGATTCAAGGCTTCAATGGTGTCATAAAGCAGTTGAATGAGATATTTGCCGTTATGGGCGAATCCACCGGGATCTTTCTGAGAGACCTGGTAGTTGTAGGCAGCGCGTAAAAGATTGGGGGTAAAGTTGGAATAGCTGCCTTCGCCCTCATCGACATGGTCATTGTCATTGGGATCGGCAAAGAAGTAGGGATGATGATGTTCGTCATAGGTGATCGGCATTCCGGCCACATCGCGAGAATAATCGCGCATCTGGGCGTATAAAATATCCTTCAACGCTTCTACTTCGTAATAGATCCCTTCGAGACGATTTCCGTCACCGTCGAAATCAGTGGTGGAGCCCTTCATCCGGATGTTCTTGATATCATCGACCGTGACAACGCCCGTATGACACTCGGCACACTTTTCGAGTTCGAGTTCCAGGCTGTGCTCATTGTGACACTTATCGCAAGCGTTGAATTGATCCACATGGGCAAATTTGTGGTCGTAGGCTTTACCGTCGAACTCGTATCCGCCTTTGGCCTCGGCGCCGTAGCGGGTAGCAGCCGCGGCGTAGTAGTGGATGTTCAGAAAGCCAAGATCACCACTGACCGTATCATCGCCAACACCGGCGTCGGCGATTGCATCATCGACGGCGACCTTGGAAGAACGGCCCTGGTGGCATTCCATGCAGCGGGCTTCGGCGCCCAGATTGGAGATCGTAGCGCCCGAGGGGAAGGTGACCTCCTCCAGATGGGAGGCAACGTCGTTGTGGCAGGCAACGCACTCGACCGTGGTGCCGATCGGAGCGGGATTGTCCACGCCGGGGGGCGTGCCATCGGCGCCTAGGAAGTCCTGGAACCCGGGCGTGCTGTGGCATTTGGCACATCGGGTGCTAATTTCGCCATCACCATCCCAATGAGTAAATGCGTCTGCCGTGGAATCGGCATGTCCGGATCCGGACCAGAGGGTCTCGTAAGGCACCTCCACATCCGCCTGGGTCTGACTGACACCCAGGAACAAAACCATTGCCGTAATTACCAGGAAAAATGGGATTTTACGATGATTTTTCCGTTTCACCTTTTACACCTCCTACCTTACGAAGAAGTTAAAATATAGGCATACAAATACACTTCACTATGGT
>CAZNQT010000409.1:0-5040 GCA_964574885.1 uncultured Pirellulales bacterium | reverse complement strand
GCACCAGGTACTGCGACGCCCGTAAGCCCGCCCCCCAGTTCACCCACTCGTTCACGAAATCGACCGCGTGTTTCCTGCCCGGACGCCATGTCGCCGCCAGACGCACCGCGTACCGGACGATGTCCTCCGCAATCGGTACTTTCCGAATAATCTGATGGAAACGCAAAATGTCCTCGCCGCTGAGAATCTGCTCGATCGCATCCGGTTCGACCGTCGTCGTCCGCTGCACCACTTCCACTTCCTCGTCTTCCGCCAGGTAGTCAATCAGCACGTTGAACATGAATCGATCCAACTGCGCCTCCGGCAGCGGATACGTTCCCTCCATCTCGATCGGATTCTGTGTCGCCAACACAAAAAACGGCTCGCTCAACGAATGACGCACCCCCGCCGCCGTTACGTGATGTTCCTGCATCGCCTCCAGAAGCGCCGCCTGCGTCTTCGGCGGCGTCCGGTTGATCTCGTCCGCCAGCACCACGTTCGCAAAGATCGGACCCCGCACGAACACCATCTTCCGACCCGCCTCCGTCTCCGAGAGGATCTCCGTCCCGATGATGTCCGACGGCATCAGGTCCGGCGTGAACTGTATCCGCTGAAACTTCAGATTGAACAACTGCGCGATCGACTTCACCAACAGCGTCTTCGCCAACCCCGGCGCCCCCGTGATCAGACAATGCCCCCCCGACAGCAGCGCGATCAGGATCTGTTCGATCACCTCTTCCTGCCCCACGATCACTTTCGCCAGTTCTATCCTAAATCGATCACGAAACTGCTGTATCAGTGCAACGCTCTCTCGTTCCTGCTCGTATGTACTGGTTTCTGTGCTCAAATCCGCATCCTTTCATTCCGGCAAAGCCTAAAATTACAAAACAAACCCAATTTTGCTGTAACTAACGATTATAGGGACATTTATATTCATATTCCTAGTAAATTAGTGGGTCATGGCGTAAAAAACTATATTGATGCCGAGGGGATAGGCCTTTTTCTCGGAAAACTCGTGAAAATACCATTCATTTTCGCCTTCCCGCTCCCAGCCGTCGCCCAAATCGGTGTTGTGGCAGATGATGGCCATCATGCGGCCCTTATCGTCGTAAAGTGCCTTGAAATAAGGAGTTTTGGCGTCCTCCCGTTCCCAGGTGATCCCGGCGTAGCGCCCGTTCAGGGCGTGGGTGATACTGGGGATCTGGGGCTTTTCCTTCAGGTCGAAGACGCAATGGAAGATTGGGTGGTCCAGCGGCAGTTCGACCGGTTCGCGATCCGGGAATACTCGCTTGATCTGGGTGTAGAAATTCCACCATTCCTCCTCGCCCCAGAAATCGTCCACCATGAGGAAGCCTCCGTTGAGTAGGTACTGCCTGAGGGCCTGGACCTCCGGTTCGGAAAACATGAGGTAGCCTGGTTCGACGATATAGATGAACGGATAATCAAAGAGTCTGGGAGCGGTCAGTTCGATCACCTTGCCCTGAGGATCGACCTGCATGGAGGTCAACTGCTGGAGTCGGAAGGAGAAATTCAGATCGCTGTCGGGGTAATCGGTGGCCCATCGTCCGCCTCCTCGTCCGCGTCGGCCGTAGCCGCCGCCATAGCCGCCGCCATAGCCGGAACTATAACGGATGCGAACGAAGGTGAATACGTCGTCGGCGAACTCTTTTTCGATTTCCCATTCCGGGACGCCGCGGCGGTCGTACCTTCGGTCATAGCCTCGATAGCGCTGGGCATAGACCCAACCGATGCCCAGGAAGCAGGCAACCAAAAGAATGAACGTGAGGAGCCTTTTCATGGTTTCTCCTTGTCGGTCAGTTCGAGCAGCAGTTTGTGGGCGGCACGAAAACGGGGCGCGTCGGCCAAGGCGAGGAGAATGTGTCGTTTGGCCCGGTCAGGTTGGCTGTCCTTTAACAGGCGGGCGAGGCGATAGTGGACATCCACCGGATCGGCGGGATCGAGGTGGAGCAAGCGTTCGTAGGATTTGACGGCCTGGGGTGTATCGTCCAGGGCTTCACAGGCCCGGCCTAGCTGGAGATAGATTTTGCCCAGGAGGGGATTGACGGCGATATAGCGTCGGGCGTTTATGACGACGTCGTGCCAGTTTTTTTTCGTCGCCGCCAGTTGGACGAGTCGTTCATAGGCCGCCAAGGCGTCCGCGGACCGGGAGGCCAGTTCGGCAAGAACATTATATTCCTGGTCCGTTTCATCGAGCTTTAGATGAACGCGGGCCAGCAAGAGGTAGGGGCTGTCCGCCTCAACGTCATTGGGGAACAGTTCGATCAATTTCTGCAGAGGGGCTTTGGCCGATTCCCACTTCTCCTGTTCGATGAGTTGGTTGGCCCGTTCGGCCAAGGCCCACAGGCTGTTGGGATGAGATTTAAGCCATTGCTGAGGCGCGGGCGGGGTACGGTTCGGGTCCGTGAGTTCTTCGGGCAGTTCCCAATCCAGTTTGGGGGCGAGGCTTTCAGCGCGTTGCATGACGAATTGGGCAAACTCTTTTTCGAGGACGTCCATTTTAGCGGTATGTTTCTCGATAGTCTGGTTGATGGGTTCGCCTTTGCCCAGATCGTTTAGAATGGCTTTGAGCTTATCCAGGCCATATTTTGAGATAAGATACTCTACCGCCAGCGAGGATTCATAGTAGGCAAACTCCAGGTGCATGGGAGTCGGAGGCGTCAGGAATGCACCGCTTAACTTACCGATGGGGGTTAGTTGTCCGTCCAGGATCATCTGCCGATATTGAGCGTTCATGTGCTGACCCCAGGTGGGATTTTTTTGCGATTCCTCATAGACGGAAATGCCTTCGCTGAGCCAGCGGGGCATTTTATTGTGCGTAAGGTTGAGAGTAACGACATGACAGAACTCATGCCATAACACGGCCCGCCAATTCGCGGGTCGGCCGGCCTTGGGGCTGTTCATGGTAATGACGGGACCGAAACAGACGCCCAAATAGCCATCGCCGCCCGGCATACCAAAGGTGCGCACGGCGAAATCCTGCTGCTGATCGAATAATTCGACGGTGACGGGCGTATGGAGTTTGAGGCCATATTTATCGCAGAGGGCGGCTTTTACCTCTTTGAGAAGATCCTGCACCATATCGCCAAATACCACGGCTTCAGAATCCGTCATGCGGACAATAAAATCATCGGTGCGCAGGGTACGGAATTTTTTCATGGCGTCATCGAGCGTCACGAGGTTATAGGCTTCGACGTTGTAGGCGTCTTTATCATAAATGGCGTGAGCGGTTTTCCAGCCCCGCTCTTCCTGGCCGAGACGGAGCATGTCCTGGGCCAACTGCATTTGGGCGGGGAGGAACTCGGGATCGAATTTCAAGGCCTGCTGCTGGAATTTAGCGCCCTCGGCAAAGCGATATTTCTGGGACAATTTTTTACCGATGAGGTGATCGACCAGGGGATTTCGGGGGTTGAATTTCAGGGCCTGGGCGCGAAAATCATCGGCGGCGGTCCGGTTGTTATCCAGATAGGCTAACAGGGAACGAAAGGCCCAGGCTTCGGGTCTCCAGGGATTCACGTCGAGGATTCGTTGGAGGGTTTTTTGTGCCTCGGGGTAATCTTCGGAGTCGATCTGGTGTTCGGCCAACAACAATAAAGACGGGATATGGTTGGGATTGATCTGGAAGACGGCGTCGAGGGCCTGGATCATGACCTTACGGTCGCTGGGGAAGAAGGCCCGCGCGAGGCCATACTGCATGTCGGGCTCGTCATGGAATCGCTTTAAGGCGTTTTGAAAGATCTCGCCAGCCAACTCATAATCGTATTTGCTCAAGGCGAGATTTCCGGAGGCCAGGTACGCCGCGCGACAGTCCGGATCCCGCTCGATGGTGTTATTGAAAAAACTCTCCAGTACGGTGCGGGGTTCTCCCCCCAGCAGCAACAGTACCTCTCCCAAGGCCACAATATCGTCGGCATCCCAGTAACTGATATTGGTGGATTGGGCATACCTGTGGATTTGATCGAGAATCTGTTTGGCCTGATCGTTTTTCCCGTTGGCGAGATAGACGTTATAAACCAATTGGGAAAGGCGCATACTGAGCGGGAACCGCTCTATTATCTGATCGACGGCGGTAAGGGCTTCGGGATATTGGCCCACCGCCAGGAGCGATTGGAGATATAGGACTCGCCAATTCTTACTCCAGCGAAACTGCTCCACAGCGCTGCGGGCATCTTTAAGGCATTGGGCATATTGGCCGGTGCGGTACTTATCCAGGGAATCCTCCAGATTCAACGGTTCGGACAAGAGCAGGACGGCTGGCAGAATCGCTGCCAGTAGGAATACCAGCCAAAGGCTCTTATTGGGATTTATCAATGGATTCTCAGGCATTTCTGTGATCCTAAAGTACCATTACAGCAGTCAGCACAACATCTTAGGGATAATTAGACACTCCCTTTTCTATTTAAACGTTCAACCTGATTATAGATTGCAAAAAAACGAAGATCAAAAGGCAAAAAAATCCTAATGAGTAGATGAGTAAATGAGTAGAAGAGTAGATGAGTGGATGGGTAAAAGTGATTAGTGTTTAGTGAATAGTGGGTAGTGGTATGAAGAATAGGTCCCCAAACGTAAATTTGGGGGCTAATCGAAGAAGGAATCCTGCGAGAAACGCGGGTCTAATAATAGCGGTATATTGAAGGTTGGTTAGTAATCTCCATGGACATTTTCCATGCCATCCGTTAAAGCACCTCTCTCGGCTGCGCCGAGAAAGGCACCACCCATTTTTACCATACCAAGTCGAAAAGACACCAAGATAATAATACCATCCTCAAGAAGACCTGAGCATGCCATCCGAGAGGGAGTACAGGAACACAGTCAAGATGGTTGTGGCACATTGGTATAAAGCACAGCCGAGGGCGGCTGTGCCACGTATCTTAAATGCCCAGTCGCAGGCGCTTGGGGAATCTTTAACGATACGAAGGCGTAAGGTGATCGTCCCCCTCTTGACAGAGGGGGCTTTAAAGGGGCGATCACGCGGGATCGCTCCTGCGGTAAAACGGTATGCACAACATATACTACTTTTTATGACCACGGACAAGCTTCGCT
>CAZNQT010000408.1:0-5040 GCA_964574885.1 uncultured Pirellulales bacterium | reverse complement strand
TCCATAAAGTGGTCCGGCCACTGTCGAGTTTTCCAGCCTATCTGAACATCCGGGTAATTAGGACTCTTGCGAAGTTGGATCACCAGCCAATAAATCCTGGGATCAACCGGCGTTCCCTCCTGGGTAAAGGTATTATCCTGACTGATGTCGATATCGATTTGATAGATGTTTCGATCCGCAGCCTGCATTAAGCTGCCGGCCGTTGCCGGGTCCCACCAATATTCCCCCTCCTGCACACCGGCATAGGGTCGGAGGCCAAATTCGGTCTGGGTAAAGTCCCTGGCCCAGAGCCTCTGATCCGGCACCGAGTAGGTATTATCCGGATTCGTGCCGCCGGGCCCTGCGGGATCGTCACTAAAGATTTCCACGTGGATCGATTCGAGGGCAAAATCATCAAACTTGTCCCCCAGGTAGGACACCCAGAAATGGATGCCGGTAAGGGGGCCCGTCGTGGTACATTCGAAATCATCTCCCAGCCAGAGCGGCGGAATCAATCCATCCGGAGAACCGTCGTCCACTCTGACATCAATGCCATTCGGCGTCGTATCCGGCAGTTGTTTCCACTTGACCGGCTGGCACTCGTGTCGGATGCCCCCGTCCGGAATAAAAAAGTTTTCGCCTTGCACATCCATCGAGACCCACTCCGGATTATAATCCAGGAGGTAGATTCTGTCGGTGATTTGCAAACCTGATGGTGGAATCGGACCATTGTAAAATACGTAGCGCTGAATGAATATGTCTTCCTCTACGGGGTCAAATAAATCCGGCAGCGGGGGTTCTGTATTTCCCGTAGCCGCCCATTCGTCCGTGGACCAGTTGTAAGCAATCGTGACGTACGACGGGTACTGAGGATCGAGAGGTTGAATCTGGAGAGAAACCTCCATTTCCTTTTTTCGCTCCGGATCAAAGGGCGCGTTATAGAACCATTGATTCCACCAGCCGCTGTCATAGTATTCATACCACATGCCGCCGTTATAGCCGGTGCCCCCGCCGTTGAGAACAATGCCGGTACTATCCACTTCCACCCAATAATAATCATCCACCGCGTATCCCGGCGCGTTCCAGAGCGCTACGGTCAACGCCAGCACCGCGAAACTAAATACACTTACTCTTCTCATGTTCATTCCTCCTAACAAGGTATCTTGAAAATTTCATCGCGCACTCTCTGCGCACACTCCATCCGTCTATCTATCTTCCGACCGTAATTCCTCCATTGGGGCCCATGAAAATGACTCCGGGCACTAAAATGAATCGAAAAATACGTTTGTCAGGCGAAATAAAAGTATTATCCGCCCATCTGATAAGCTGTATATAGAACTCCAAACCCTTTGTGTGGTGCGAACGCCAGATCCAAAAAGACGGCCGCCCTGATTCATGTATTACTATTATCAAAGAACTTACAGCGTCAATGATTGTACCGCTACCCGGGATAAATGTCAATGAAAATTCCCCATTTCAACCTATCGGCAAAAGCAGAATATTTTCTAATTTTTCCCCGCGTCATGCAACCGTAATCCTAAGTCCAACAAAGACAGGCCGTTAAGCGTTTTTTGTTGGGGAATGAATCATTTGATTTCGGTCCGAAATCCTGGCTGACGCAATTCTTGTTTCCGACAGGACATGCCGTTGGCGTTCCTGAATCGCCTGAAGAACCTGTTGCGGCGTCAGTTCCGCTATAATTCCCTTTTCGCCGGAATCTACCGGTGCTTCCACGATGGTTCCCTTGCCCCGCAAATATCTCCGGTCCAGTTTCAGCGATGTTTTGTCCTGAAGCAGGACGACTTGGCGTCCCAATGCCAGCGCCATTTCTACGACCATCCCGGAAACGCCCACGACCACGTCACAGTTATGCACCGTGGTCAGAAGTCTCTTTAACGAACAAGCGCCTTCATATTCGATACTCAGACGATGGGCAATTTGTTGATTCAGAAAGTCGGCGTTTCGATCCCCGAATAACATCGGCTGCATCTGGTGTTGATGCAGCATCTCAATGAGCTGCTCCCACTGGTCGAGATTCCAATACGATTTGGCCCCGCCATACCAATCCCGGATCGTATGAAGCCCCACAACCAGGCGGTCGTTTTCGCGAACGTTCTCTTGTTGATTGATGGATAACTTCAGACCGGGTCGCTCCGATCGATATTCCAGGCCACATAAGCAAAACAGATCCTGAACCGGATGATGATACTCCGGTTCACAGGACCGGGGCAGAACCTGTTTTAAATAATATGCCTGGCTGTCCTCATCGATGGGAACGCACTGGCCCCGTTGCAGATGAAATCCTTTTTTTTGCTCGGCCGATATGACGTTCGTAATCGCACAGGCGCGTTTATCCAAATCCAGATTACAAAGGTAATCAAAATGATCCAGTTGGCAGCGGAGGACGTTGCCGGCATCGAATCCTAAAGGCTCATCCACGGTTCCCGGCAATAATTCTGGATACGAGGTAAGATAGGCAATCCGACATTCCGGGTCCTCGTCCTTGATCCGCGCTACGAGGGCCAGACTGCGAATCACCTGGGCCGGGGAGGACAACTGAATCAACAGCCGTCGCGAGGACCGGGGACAATACGCCGAACAGCGGCAGGATTGTCCGTGAATCTCATGGGGTTTGCAGGGACGGGTACCCTTAAAATGAACGCAGTCCGATGCCATTTGATGGATTTGTTCGCTTCGCCGCACAGGTTGCCTCCTCTATTTGCAACAGGTTATCGCCCTTTTCATTGTGTTTCAGCACATGAGGTCTGCACGAACCATATCGACCAAAAAAAGACCCCAGGTTAGTACGACCTGGGGTTATTCGGACATTTTTTTATCGGGTGTTCCAACTCGGTTCGTTCCGATAATATTCGGAAAAAACCAGCAGGAGCGAATTACGGCAATACTTTAAAGGTTTGATCCAGCGTTATCTCCACAAACATTTCCCCGGCTGCTTTCCCCTTCTTTTGGGAACGTTGCGGATTCTGGGAGGCGATCTTTTCTCCCAGCAGAACCAGCGAACAAAAGACATGTTTTTGTTCACTCTTCACGCGACCGCTGTTGGCGTCATAGACGCCTTTGCCAGTCACCTCCAGTTTTTGCATGTCAAACATACTCTTAATCATAAGCCGACTGGGATCCGTCGGGGCGGGCGGCTCGTCCCAGCCTTCCGGAAGCGTATGTATCGCTTCGCCGGTACTGGTTACCGTTACCCATCGGGCGTCTCCGTCCTTGCGCCCCTGATCGGCTGTGTACGTCGTATTGATCGCCTGCGCCTTAATCATCATGTGGGGGACGGCGGTCAGTTTCTCTATCGTTTTACCCGGCTTGACGCCGCTTTGCCTAAATTCCCGTTCCTGTACTTCTCTAATGGATTCCGGAGTTAATACCAACTGCGCCAGGGTAGGACTATCCTCTTTAATCTTCAGTTGCTCTTTCAGTTTGTCCAGTCCGATAATCTCCAGGACGGTGGTATCCGGCGCCATCCGGATTTCATAACTCGTACCGGCTAACTTCGGCGAATCCGGAATATTAGATTCGGTCTTTTCCTCACTGCTGCGGTAATAGCTGTTTCTCTCTTTCTCCGGCAAAACGGTTTTCACCGAAATATCCACCTTTTCCAGCGTGACTTTCATAAGGACCGAATGGTCTTTCGGATGGACCGATTCCACCTCCCGACGCATCACAATTTCTTTATTTATGACTCGTCCATCTTTCTTCGTGGGAGGCTCATCCGGCATCTCCACCCACTGCCAGTGATTCTCTTGCGAGGTATATTGAATCCGTTCCACATCGCCGACCTGATACGAAGGCGTTGTCGAACAACCCGCTAAAAGAAATAACCCCGAAATCCCGACTACCACTCCCATAAACCCATACGAGCGACTCATCATATCCGTCTCCTTAATCACATAGTAATCAAATTATTTAGATAAATACTCAATGGTTTTTTCCATAAAGTAAAACGTTTTTCGCGGATTTTTACTGCGTGCTAACAGTGCCTGATTCTTTTTTCCGGCCAATTGCACTTCGGTGATGATTTTTTCGTACATTTTAATCGGATGGCCGCCGGTAAGAGAGAGAATCGCTTCCCCGGATCCATGTTCCACCTTAACGGCTGCCATCTCCGGTTTGCGTCGTTTGAGATTGACGGCCACGTACTCCGGCAAAGGCGGCTTGGTCACCGGGCCTTTCGTGGCGATGGCAAACGTCGCAATTTTATCTCCGTTTTTTTCTTCCACGCTTTTCAGCGTATAGTTCTTCAGGGCCATTACCGGCGCCGTTTGGGGCGTCTCGATCGGCATATATCCCGTCCAGGTCTTATTGATCACCGGCTCCTCTCCGGCCAGGAATCCGTACATCCAGGGGGACGCATAGTCCCGGAGATTCGTTTCCGAAAATACCAAGGCCAATTGATATCCCCCGAAATACGCCGACGTGATCGGCCCGGATACAAAACTCTGGAGCTTCTTATCCATCGGGCCCAGCTTCAACACCCGCCCCTGCGCATCCACCTGCGCACTGAACTTGCTGCCTTTTACACCCTCAAACGAACGGTTATATTGTTCCTGCCGTGATGGTTTGCCGGCGGGACGTTTCGCGTCCTTGGACGCCGGAGTGGTTTCACTATCGTATTTGCATTTGATCGATAAACTTATCATGGAGGCCTTGATGGAAGCAATCGTGACGGTCACCGTCGCGACCCCCTGGTCATTCACTTCATCTACTTTATACTGCAGGACCATTTCGCAGTCTTGATAATCCGCATGCGGGATCATCATTCGCATATCACTGGTGAAATGCACTTTTTGGGCGTAGGTTTGACCCGGTTTGAACCGGGGGGCCAACCGGACCGCCTCGGAACAGCCGGCCAACGCGGCCAGCACGCCAAAGAGTCCCCACATACCTACCTGCCGTAATGCGAAAGAACTATTGATTTTACCCATATCATTCCCGTCCTGTTTCCTACGAAGGGGGCTTGAGGTCTTCCACCTGCGGGAGATCCTTCAAACTGCTCAACCCAAACACTTCCAGAAATTTTCTTGTTGTACCATACAATAA
>CAZNQT010000407.1:0-5054 GCA_964574885.1 uncultured Pirellulales bacterium | reverse complement strand
AGCAGGTATTAACCTGCGACAATGGTGAACGTATCGAGATCGATAGGAGCCGTTTCGGCCGTAAGCTGCTCGCCCGGCTCAATCAATCCTTGGCGCGGCCGGTGACACGTAAACAGTACCGCTGGGAGCGCCTACGGGTCAAAACTCTGAACCCCGTGCTAAGTCATCTAAGATGGCGCCATCTGAAACGGCTGCGGCTGCGACAGTTCCGCAATGCCTGGGCCGGCATTTTTCAGGCGGTTCGGGCCAAATAATAACCTATAGTATCGTATTTAACAGATATCGGGCGTTCATTTTGCCGATAGAAATAGAGTGTAAACCGGGTGGACAGTGTACCTTGTCCTGGAATTATCTGCCGTTTACGACGAAGACCTTTACCCGGTACAAGTAGAATTTATGGTTAGGTGAAATATGTTGAAACTGGTTCATATCGCGGGAACGCGGCCGAATTTTGTCAAGATCGCCAGTGTGCTCAAGGCCTGCCGGAAGGAAGCCGGCATCGAATCGGTTCTGGTGCATACGGGACAGCATTATAGCCATTCGATGAGCCAGTCGTTCTTTGAAGAGCTGGACATTCCCCAACCCGACATCAATCTGGAAGTCGGGTCCGGCAGTCACGCGTTCCAGACGGCCGAGATTATGAAACGGCTCGAACCGGTGCTCCTGGAGCAGAAACCGGATGCAGTTCTGGTGGTGGGGGACGTGAATTCGACGGCGGCGGCAGTCCTGGTGGCCGCGAAATTGGGGATCCGTACCATACACGTCGAAGCCGGATTACGCAGTTTCGATCGCACCATGCCGGAGGAAATCAACCGCATTGTCACGGATTCGATCAGCGATTTATTATTGGTATCCGAGCCCAGCGGCGTAGAAAATCTCCGGCGCGAAGGGATCGCCGATGCCAAAGTATTTTTCGTCGGCAACGTGATGATCGATACCCTGGAACGCAATAAGGAAAAAGCCGCCGCCTCCGAGATCTTGCGAACCTTGAACCTCGATCCGCAGACCTATGCCCTCGTCACGCTGCATCGTCCGCATAACGTGGATCAGCAAGAGGTGTTAAGCAATATCGTGGACGCCTTAGCCAAAATACAAAGTGAGATGAAAGTTATATTTCCGGTCCATCCGCGTACGAAAAAGAATCTATCCGCCGATGGGTGTGGCCAATCCTTAACCACCTTACCGAATTTGAGCATGATCGATCCGCTGGGTTATCTGGATTTTCTCAAGCTCATGTCCCAGGCGAAGATTATGTTGACCGATTCCGGAGGCATTCAGGAGGAAACCACGATATTAGGAGTTCCCTGTCTGACGCTGCGGGACAATACGGAAAGGCCGATTACGCTCACCGAAGGTACCAATCGACTCGTGGGAACCAGGACGGACAATATTCTGGCGGGCTATCGGAATGCTCTTTCGGGTTCCTCCGGTCGGAAACGGCCGCAATTCTGGGACGGAAGGGCCGCCGATCGAATCGTAAAAATACTATTAGAAGTTCTATAATATGAAAATTACTTCAACATACGAAGTGGACAGTCAGGAATGGAATGATTTGGTACTGTCTATCGGAGGAGGATTTTTCCAATGTCACGCGGAGGTGGTGTATAGTTCGCTTTGTGCCGGCGCCGATCCCTTGTATGCCCAGGCCTGGAACGAACGAGAAGAATGCATCGGAATTGTCACCGGTTCGGTAGCTCGTTCGCAGGTCTGGCCTTTTTCCCGATTTTGTAACTGGGCCATGCTCACCTCTACCCCTGTCGCGCGAGATGATTCGCTGGATTCGCAGCGCTTGATATTGTCGGCGCTCGAAACCCATCTGCGAAAACAGGGCGTGTTTTCCGTACGCATTGATTCCTATGATTCTTCGCATAGCGAAAAGATTCTGTCCAGCCTGGGGTACGATTTGGTTCCCCGATACGAATTCTACGTCGATCTTCGTCCTCCTCAGGAAGAAATTTGGGCCAAATTCAAAGGGCATCGTCGCACGGATATTCGAAAAGCGGAAAAACTAGGAGTGCAGGTTCGGCGGGAAAATACGAAGGAAGCGTTTGATTTACTGATGTCCTTTCAGGCCCAATCCATGCGTCGTCGCGACGTCGCGGTGCAGCGGCCCTCGGACTCAGTCGTATCGGTGCGGCGTAAACAACTGGAAAACGGGATGGCGGATATTTTCGTATGCTACCATGAAGACACGCCCGTCAATGCCTCGCTGTTTGGCGTATTCAACCATCGGCCCTATTATCATGTCAGCGGAGCTTCCGAACGCGGATATCAATGTTGTGGACCGGTGTATCTGCTCTGGAAGGCTATCCAGCACTATAAAGAACGTAACGCCCATTGCCTGAATCTGGGCGCCGCACTCGAAGATCAAACCGGCCTCTACCGATTCAAACAGGATTTTGGCGCTCAGGCGGTTTCCCAGCCCATCGGGAAAAAACGAATTTCCAAAATCGGTTCGGCCCTCCATACGCTCCGGCGGCTCCTGCGAAGATAAGGAAAATCCCATGAATCTAGATACAAATGAAAAAGGCACGACTACGCGGTTGGAGACGCGATCGTCGTATCTGCCCTATGCCGATTGGATGCGCGTTGTCGCTTGCCTGGGACCGGTATTATATCATGTGACGTATCCTTACTTTAAAGACTATGATGCCATAAGTCGAACGGATTGGTGGCTCTGTAATTTCATTGTGGCAGGGACTCCCTGGATTGTAGGTGTATTTATGATGCTGAGTGGTGCTCTGCTCCTGGATCCGACCAAGATTGAACCTCTCAAACTGTTTTACCGTAAACGGATACTGCGCGTAGGGATCCCTTTGCTTTTTTGGTCCCTGTTATTTATGGGACATGAGGCAATTTTCACTAAAAACGGATTGACGATACATCGGGCTCTCCAGGAAGTAGCTCTCGGGCAAACCGCGATACACATGGGGCATTTGTATTTCCTGTTTGCCATCGGAGGACTGTACGTATTCACTCCCATCATGCGAACTTATATTGCCCACGCTACCCGAAAGGAATTGATCTTTGGGATCATTCTCGTTTTCATCATGGTGGTCGGGGGGTACCAGGCTACTTCCTTTGCCCGGTATGGGGGGGTGGGAACCAATGCCTTTACCAAGTTTATTCCCTATCTTGGTTTCTTCCTCCTGGGCTACTATCTTCGAAACGTGATCCTCAGCCGGAAAGCATTGATTTGGGCGTGGGTAATATGTATCGCTTCTGTGATCATCACCGCCACGGGCACCTATACCCTCATTTTCAAACTCGATACCGACAGAACGGATATGCTTTATAGAGCCTTGAGTCCGACGATGATTGTCACTTCTGTCACTATATTTTTAATCTTCTCCAGCACGTTCACTGGGCAAGCGATAAAAAAACCGGGAAAAAGAAACCTGGCCAAGATACTCGCTCCCGCTACGTTGGGTGTATTTCTGATCCACCCGGTGTTCGTTTGGCATATCCATGATCTGCAAATTATGGATCGTATGGGCAGCCTCTGGGTTAGTATTCCCGTGATATCGCTTTTCCTGCTGGTCATCTGCTATCTTATTGCATTTATGATTGCGCGGGTGCCTTATGTTCGTAGCATAATTGGATTATAATACGTGGTTCCGGAGGGATTTATCCTTCAACGGAAAACTAGAACTTTTACTGTCGCGAGAACGGATTATGAATCTCGAAGTAACCGAACATGTTGACGCCCGCCAATGGGACGCCGCCGTCTGCTCCGTCGGCGGAAATATTTGTCATGCGAGCGCGCATGCCGATTATATCGTGGCCGGCCATCCGAATACGAAGGCTCGATTCCTCTCTTTACTCTCCGATACGGGAGAATGGCTTGGGGCGACGCTCGGTTTCCAGAGTCGTTCGCCCCGGAAAATGCTCGCTCCCTTTACCGGTCGGTTTTGGCTGGACTCTCTCCCCGCGGTCAAACCGGACGCGACCGATGCCCTGATGCAGTTTCTTCGACAACTGGAGGAATATGTCCGCTCTACCGGCAACGCCGAGTTGGAGATCGGAAGCTCCGCTACCGACGCCGGCGCCGCCGAGCTGGAAATCTTGGGATTTGATCTGACAAAACGGATGGAATTTGAACTGAATCTCGATCTCTCCGAAGAAGAACTTCTTAAGGCGATGGAATATAAAAGGCGAAAAAATATCAACAAAGCCAGGCGCCTTGGCGTGCAGATTGAGGAACTATCCAACGATCAGGGTATCGCTGAACTCCGGCGTTTGCAGGGACATTCCGGGCAGCGCATCGTCGCCCGCGGCGGTCGGGATATCACCTATAAACAACAACGTAGCAGCGATCCGATCCAGGTACTGCTGGAATCCGGTCTGGGCAGGATTGTCGTCGCCCGCGTGAATGACGAAATCGTCAGCGCCGGTCTGTTTACTCACTTCAATCACCTGGTATATCACACGCTGTCCGGCCATAGTGCCGATGCCCTGAAAAGCCAGGCCCCTACGTTCTTGATCTGGGAGTCGATTGTACGATATAAACAGGAAGGCGCCCGACGGTTTAACTTCGGCGGCTGTAAGATCACTGCCGTCAACGAAGGCGACCCCGAACACGGCGTGTATGTATATAAGAAGGCCTTCGGGGCCGAATGTAGGGAATGTACCAGCGGACGTAAAATCCTCAAGAAAACCACCCACGCGATGATGCGCAGCCTTAAAAGCTGGTTGCATCGATAATGTATTGAATAGAGATATGTATTTAGAGCTTCTTACAATACTATGTCATTCCCGTGCAGGTATGTCACCCCTGCGCAGGCAGGGGCTGGGTGGCATGCTCAAGTACTCTTGAGCATGGATTCCTTGAACGGATACTGCGACCGCGCCATTATCCTGTCTCTCTTCTTCTTTGCAACTCGGCGCCTTTGCGTGAGATATTTTAGCTGCGATTCAAATGCTGTAATTTCAAGATGTAACCATACAATCCCGCATTGGAAACCGACAAAGGCGCTTCAAAAAAATTCTTTTAAGCACGGTACGAAAACGAGTACAATCAGCGAGAATTGTTATTTTACGGCTGGGTGCGTTGC
>CAZNQT010000406.1:0-5055 GCA_964574885.1 uncultured Pirellulales bacterium | reverse complement strand
AATTAAGCGGCGTTTGAAAGAAGGAGTTGAAGCGGGCGAAAACGGCGGGGAGCAGTTCATCGCGGGCCAGAGCCACAGGATAGCGAGAGGCGGCCATAATCCCCGCGTTGGCGGCAGCGATAATCGCCACCGCCGCCGCGATCCCCAAGACCCTTCGCCCCGCGGATCCCCATATTTCCGCTGCCGTATCGGACAGCGGCGTGAGCGTACCTTTGAGGTTTGAACCCAACACGGCGACGGCCACAAAGACCACCGCAATGTAGAAGATGGTTACCATCAGCCATGAAGCAATCATGCCGGCCGGTAACGAACGACCGGGATCTTTGACCTCCTCGGCCACGCTGGCTACTTTAAGCAATCCTCCATACCCGATGAAAACAAAACCGGCGGTCCGCAGAACCCCGCCCAGCCCCTGCGGATCGAACGGTTTGAATTTATGCGCGTCCATCATCGGATACGACCGGATGCAAAAATAAACTAAAAGTGCCAGCAACACGATGGCGGAATATTTTTGCAGACTCCCCGCTTTCTTGACGCCGACCAGATTGATCAACAAAAAAATCGCACATAAGCCCACCGCCAACACATGTGCGTTGACCTGCCAAACCAGTCGGAGAAATGCCGCTAGAAACAAAAGCTCATACGAACTCTTTAACAACATTGCCAACCAGGTAATCAGGCCATAGACCGTCCCGACGCCCGGTCCCATCGAACGAGTGACGTAAAAATAGGTGCCGCCAGCTTTTGGCATCGCCGAAGCCAACTCCGCCTGACTCAATAATCCCATCAGCGCCAACAATCCGGCCAGGAAAAAGGACGCCAGGACCGCCGGTCCCGCCTGAGCATAGGCCAAGCCCGGCAGCAAAAACAATCCGGAAAGCATCGCCCCGGTGGAGATACAAAACACATCCAGTTGACTGAGTACCTTGTTAAGCTTCATATTATTCGTTCAGAATACCCGCCTATGCACAACGCACAGACGTGTGTTGGAAAAGCCGCAACTCATCATTTAGGTATGGACGCTTGTTTCTTATATAGATCCGCATAACTGATCAACTGAATACCACGTCGGGCAATCACCTGTTTGACCTTGTCACTGGTGAAGGCCTTGGTTACTCCCGCTCGATCCTGGGCCACATTTTCATATCCTTTATGCCCGATGGCTTGCATTTCCGGCGTTTCCAGACCCGGATGCTCCACCAGCAGCCACGTCCCCGGCGTCAACTCTTCCAGCGTCCGGACCAGAGCCGCCTCGTGATCCATGCCCTTTTTCTTATTATTATAGAATCCCCGTACCGGTTGGACGCCCGGCGTTTCGATAGGCAGTTTATATTCGTGGGCCAACTTCGCCACCAGTTTTCGCAGTTCCGGCGTACAGGTCGCCGTTCCCATGTGGGCCGACAAATGGGAGACCTGCGGGATTTTAGCTTTCGCCAGTTCTATCTGGGCCCGCAGTTCTTTTTCCACCTCAACCAATTTCGGGTTGGCCTGCAGGAAACCGGAATGAGGCGGGAAATCTTTACGCTGGCTGGTCGTCGGGTAAAAATGCCCCTGGGCATCGACCAGGCTCGGCGCCTCCGTCAGAGGCCCCCATTTGAGATGATCCCATTCACTGGTCAAGGTCAGATGCACTCCGACATCGTACCTGGAATTCTCTTTCAGCATTTCGATCGCCTCATTGAACCACGGCGCCGGGACCATGACCTCCACGCTCCGTGCGATTCCCTCCCGATACGACCGGATACACGCCACGTTGGCGGTATGACTCGATCCGATATCGTCCGCCCGTACGATTAACCGAATAGCACCGTCCTTGACGTTTTGCGTTTCCCGGGCCATCGCCGGACTAGCAAAAATACCTACGATCAAAATGAATAAGCGAACTGTTCTGAAATTAAAATACCCTCTGCACATGATCTCTGCCTTTTTATCAATCGTGCTATCAATACTCCGGGGCACTCCCTTTTTGATGACTTCTCATCCCTATTCTAGTACATCCCTTCCGCAAATCAAGCGGGAGAATACGGACTTGTACCTGATGGTATGGCGCCGTATAATAACAACTCGTTAGAATGAACGTGAAGGATTCTATTTGCAAAGGAGAAAAACCATGCATCATGCCAAAATTTCATTCACGGTGGTTACGTTAGCGCTGGGTCTGCTTCTATCCAGCGCGCAAGGCGCCAAAAATGCCAAGCCCAAACCGAACGTGCCGCCGGAAGGTTTTCGCGCCCTGTTTAACGGGAAAGACCTCACCGGCTGGCAGGGCGTGCTGAAACCCTATGACAACCCGATCCAGCGACGGCAGCTCAGCGACGAGGAGTACGCCAAGCGCCAGGCCCAGGCCAATGAACGTATGCAGCAGCACTGGAAGGTTAAAGACGGCGTCCTCGAGTTCGACGGCAAGGGTTTCAGTCTGGGTACGGATCGGCCCTACGGCGATTTCGAACTGCTCGTCGATTGGAAACTGATCACCCCCAAGGGCGACAGCGGCATCTATCTGCGCGGCAGCCCCCAGGTACAGATCTGGGATCCCGCTTTTCGCAAGATCGGTTCCGGCGGGCTCTACAACAACCAGAAGAATCCCAGCAAACCCTTGGTGATTGCCGACAATCCCATCGGCCAATGGAACACCTTCCGTATCAAGATGATCGGCGCTAAAGTCACCGTGCACCTCAACAATAAACTCGTGGTGGACAATACGGTCATGGAAAATTACTGGGACCGCAAACAGCCCATTTTTAGCGAAGGGCCTATCGAGTTACAGTGCCACGGCGATCCGATTCATTTTCGTAACATTTTCATCCGCGAAATTGACCGACCCAAGGAATTTCGCAGTTTATTCAACGGTCGCGATCTCACCGGCTGGGAGGGCGACACCAAAGGCTACCTCGTCCAGAACGGCAACATCGTCTGCAAACCCGGCGGCAACCTTTACACCAAAGACGAGTTCGATAATTTTATCTTTCATTTTGAATTCAAACTCACTCCCGGCGCCAACAACGGCCTGGGGATTCGCTGTCCCTTTCCCGCTCACGCCGCTTACGACGGCATGGAACTGCAGATTCTCGACAACACGGATCCGAAGTACAAAAATCTCAAACCCTACCAATTTCACGGTTCTATTTACGGCGTCGTACCGGCCAAGACGGGCTTCTTAAAACCGGTGGGCGAATGGAATTTCGAGGAAGTCATCGCCGTTAACCATCACATTATCGTGAATCTGAACGGCCACACCATCGTCGACGCCGACATTAAAAAGGCAAGCACCCCCGAAACCATGGACCACCGCCCCCATCCCGGTCTGCTGCGTCCGAAAGGCCATTTCGTTTTCTGCGGCCACGGCGACGTCCTCGAATTCCGCAATATCAAAGTCAAAGAACTAAAACGACCTTAAATAACAACGTGGAGTTGTCATACAAAATATTTCTAATTCGTTCCTGTTGCGGAAAACAGAAGGAATTATGGGAGGCGTAAAATCATGTGGCTCAGTCGCCCTCGGCTGAGCTTTCGGACCCTAGCACACCCGAGGGCGGGTGTGCCACATTTCCACAGCAGGAACTAATTATTCGACAGGAATAGCTACTTTATGCGCGGCGAGATTTCCGCCGTGATCGATTACCAGAATCGTGAATTGACAATTCTCTCCGGCAGTTAGACGACGGAGGGGAAACGTCTGAGTCCGCTGCCAGGCATTGCCGTCCAGTTTGCCGCCGCCGATCACGCTGTCCTGCGCTTGCGCATACACCTCGTACCCGCCCAGCTTGCCGTTATCCCGAAAATCCAGAGACAGCGTGACCTGGTTATCCGTCGCTTTCAAGCCGGTCGGCGCTTCCACTTTGATAACCGGTTCCTGGTTATCTTCCAGGTTTGCCTCGTCATTTAGAAATCTTGAATACGCCAAAATCGAGGCATTCGCCGGTGAAAATCCGATGGGGGGCTGCTGCAATGCCGGCAGATAATTATACCGGAGATGGCGAAATCCATTGCCCATGATATATTCACGTTCGTTGCGCTTGTCGTGCAGTAACCCGAAGGCATGGCCCAACTCATGTATTACCGCTCCGAATCCGTCCTCGATAAATTCGAAGCGTGGTGAATTTTTCCGACCGTACCCCAACGCCGTACGCCCGACCATCGGACTATCATCCGCCAGGTATTCGATCTGACGTTGAATCGTGGTAGCACAAAACTCATCCCGCAGAATCCAGGAGGAAAACATCCCCACTCCCCCGTCGGCCGTGAACCGTTTTCCCAGCGCCACTCCGCCCGGCCATTCGTACTTCGCCGGCGCTTCGTCATACGATTCCACAAAAATAAAAAATAAATTTTTTTCCGCCGACCCGTAAGCCGCCTCTACTTCCGGCAGGACTCGCTTCCAGGTCGTCTGAAATTTGTACTTCGGCCGACCGGAATAATACGCCGCCTGGGCCCGACCCTGCATCAGATGGATTACCAACTCGCCGTTTTCGAAATAAAAATCCAGTCCCTCCGTTTCATACCCCTGGGCCTGTAAACTCTGTCGATACACGTCCGCAAGGATCGTCATTACGGTGGTGATCTTTTGTCGATAGTGCTTCGTCGGTTCACGATCGCGGGGGATAAAATAAACCAGTCGAACCTTATGCGATTTTTCCAGGTCCCGCAGCGGCGGCGGCAGGCGATATTTTAACGCCGTTCGAGAGGCATTCGGCTCTGCCACCGCACAACTCGATTTCGAACCGCCACTGCAATACTGGGCGAATGTGACGCTGTCGCCCGGCAAGATACTCGTGCCGTAGATCACGATCAACAGCAGAAGAACCAGCGAGACCTTCCTACCCACAGGACGATTCTGAGATTCGAACACCGTATGTTTTTCCGGTAAGCCCATTCGTTATCCTACCTTTGGCCTACGCTGCCAAGGTCCATGCCGGCAGTTAGCACGATACATTCCTATTATAGATAGACACGCAAACACGGACAAGTATAAATAACGCTACATCAAGATGTTACGTTCAAGACAGGGTGGCAGCCACCGAGACTTCGAGGTGGATGGGTCTACACCATCCACTT
>CAZNQT010000405.1:0-5061 GCA_964574885.1 uncultured Pirellulales bacterium | reverse complement strand
TCGCCCACGTTCGGTAAGTTACACAGAAAATTTCCGAAGACACGGAGTATTTCGAGAGTTATTTATCCACGAGTTTGTGCGGTATTTATATGTGGGTCGGAACGGTCCTGGTTCGTCGTGAGGCATTGATCGAGGCTGGACTATTTCAAGCGGGATTGTTCAAAGTGGAAGACAACGACATGTGGTATCGGCTGTCGTATCATTGGCCGCGGGTGGGATATATTCGCGAACCGCTTTCGATCTATCATGTGTGTATTCCCACCAGCGTCACCCGTACATATAATCAGACCTATCACATGTGCAGATTGGTCAATCGCAACCTGAAGATTTCCGCGAGGCATAATTGTTATGAAAAGTTTCTACCGGTCGCCACCATGACGCTGGAGATCTGGATGCGTGAGATTCTGGCAGAAAATCGAATGGGGGAGATTCGTTATTTGCTGTCCCGGTTTGGCGATTTACTGCCGATACGTTTTCGCGGTGAGATGTGGGTGCGGAGCACGTTTGGCGAATTAGGGAATAGGCTGGTGTCTTTGGTCTGGCGGTTTACGAAGAGAAGATAGAAAATAGCGTAGAAGGTAGAGCGGATAGCGGATAGGAAGAGGTTTCAGGTTTCAAGGCATGAAAGTAGATGGGTAGATGGGTGAATCAGTTCACGGTTCCCAGTTGACGGCACCCGGTCGCCAGCGCTTCCGGCTCTTTGGCGATATGTGAGGTACAGGGTGATCGAGCCCCTCTTGACAGAGGGGGCTAAATAAAAAGATACACATTCCCCGGTTGACAGGCGGGGATTAAATAAATGCTATGGCAGAGGCAGTAAAGATTCTGTATGTAAATCGCTCGATGCACAGTCCGCCGCATATCGGGGGTCAGCAGCGGATGTTTCATATCGGTCGTCAGCTCCAGAAGTGCGGAACGGTTACGATGCTGTGCGTGAATACGCAATTTGATCGGGAGGCGTTGGCGCTGGCCCGTGAGGAATTCGAGCGGGTCGAATTGATGCAGATGAGACCCTTTCAGACCTCGAGTCCGCTGCTGTTTGAGATTCGACGTAAATATCAGATGCACAGTCCGACGAGTACAGGCGACCGAGTTAGTCATAGAGATTTAGAACGATTTGGACAACTGTGGCGCGAGCACGACGTGGTTTGGTTTAATACCATGATGTCGGCAAATTCCTTTGGCTGTCGTCGCTTTGCCCGCTCGATTATGGACCTTGACGATCTCATGCACGTGAAGTTTGCGCTGCGGACGGAAATCGATGCGTCGTTACGGTGGCGGATGTCGGCGCGGGTGCAGTCGTTTAAGTGGCATCGACAGGAATTCGAGAGTTTTCGGCGGTTTGATCGAGTGGTGTTGTGCAGTCGCGAGGACAAACGAATCCTGGGCAATCATCCGCGCATTCGCATCGTACCGAATGGGTTTCCTTCGCCAGAAGAACCGCCGACCTGGACACAAGGCGAAGACGATTACCTGGGCTTCATCGGCACCTTGTCCTACGGGCCGAATATAGAGGGCGTGGAATGGTTCCGCGATCAGGTCTGGCCTCTGATTCGTAAATCCAACCCGAACGCCACACTACGACTGGTGGGAAAAATTCCGGGAAAAAGAGCATTTTTGGAAGCACCCGGTTTTGAGCCGCTGGGATTTGTGGAAGATCCGACGAAGGAATTTTCCCGCTGGCGAGCGATGATCGTACCGCTGCGTTACGGGGGGGGCACGCGTTTGAAGATATTGGAGGCGTTCAGTCGGAAGTGTCCGGTGATCAGTACGACCGTCGGCGCTTACGGTCTGGACGTAACCGATGGTAAACATATTCTCCTGAAGGATACGCCGGAAGCCTTTGCGTCAGAATGTATTCGACTGCTGCAAGAGCCGCATTATGGGAATTCATTCGCCGAGGCCGGCTGGGACTTGTTTCAAAAGAAATACACATGGGACGTCATTGGGAAATCGATTCAAGACGTCGTAGAAGAAATAGCCCGAAAAGGGTCACTTTCGTGAAATCGCAAAGTACGCCAACATTTCAACGAACCGACTTATGGATTGCCGTACTGTTGTTGGCCATTGTTATCATTAGCAAGGCGCCGACCCTGTCTCTGCCCTATCACTGGGATGAAGGGGGCGCGTACATGGGGCCGACAATTTGGCTGTATCAAAATGGTTTGGCACGAGTCCTTCCGGGGCACCATCCGACCGGAACCTTTTTCGGTCACCCGCCCGCTCTATATGTATCGTTGGTATTGTGGTCCCATGTTTTTGGACTATCCCTTTGGACGTCTCATCTGTTCATCCTGGTCTTTGCTTATCTGGGGATTTATTATACCTATCTGATAGGGCGATCCGTATCGAGTCGTTTTGTGGGACTGATAGCCGCCCTGTTTCTTTACGCGATGCCCGTATATTTCGTTCAGTCGGGTCTCGTTCTTGGGGATCTTCCCCTTGCGGCTCTGACGGTTATGAGTGTTTATTACGTTTTATGTGGTAACTATAGAGCATATCTACTATGCAGCATCTACATGGTATTGCTTAAAGAGACCGCGCTGACCGTGGTCGTGGCGATATTACTCTATGTTTTATGGTCAAAGAGGCATCAGCATAAAGCGAGTAGTATCCTTTTACGGTATTCCATACCAATTTGGTTTTTAGCGGGATTTTTCCTTTGGCAACGACTGGCCACCGGTTCCTGGATGGCAAATCCCTATTTCGAGCAACATGCCCTGATTGCCGGTTCCGTGAGCGCCATCCCGGAAAAATCGTTACGGGTACTTTCCTGGATAGCCATTCAACAAAATCGTTATCTTTTAACCCTGTTATGTTTAGGATATTGTTTCCGACAGGGACGAAAAGCGTGGCGACCAGAATATCTACTTTTTGCTTTGGTAGGATTATTTTTTTGGCTGGCGTTTTCGGTTATGTTTTCTATGTATCGTTACCTGCTTCCGGTGCTGCCATTTTTCAGTCTGTGGGCTGCCGATTCGTTGAATTCAGTCTTTACAGCATGGCAAGGGCGAGCCCTTGTATCCTATATTATTATCGGTGCCTTTGTCTTTGCCATGCCGGGGAAATCGCGTACGTACGGGAATTGTGATTTCAACCTGCAATATCTGGAAATGATAGCGCTGCATCGTCGGATGTGCGGATATTTGCAAAGCAACTATGCCGATGCCCGGATGGTATCGATTTGGCCGATAACCGATATTCTGCAGATCCCGAGGTTAGGGTATGTTGCCACACCCATGCGCGTCGTTCCTGTGGGACAGGAATATGATGTTCTGCTGTATGTCGATAAACAGACGGAGGAGAACGCCAAATTGCGTATGAAGATCCAGGGCGAGAATTTACCCGTAAAACATAGATTCGCCTTACATAATAAATATATCGATTTATTTGAAAATCAGCGCCGGAAACCGAAACTGGATATTCGATGAGATATGAGTGTGACCGTTCAAGGTAAGTCGCATCAACAGGAATTTCCGCGGGGCTCTTCTGCCTTGCGCCCCCGGGGTCACATATCAACACGAACCGAGGTTTTGATCGGAGTAATTTTACTGACGATGATTTTGATCAGCAAGGCGCCGACCCTGCTACTGCCGTATCACTGGGATGAACTGGAAGCGTATGTTCGTCCGGCGCATTATCTGGCGGCCGAGGGACTCTGGCGGATCTTTCCCGGTACGTACGTCGATATTCCGGAATATTATCCCGCGATTTCCAGGCATAATCCGGCGGAGACCTTTTTTGGACATCCGCCGGGATTGTATTTCACGTTAGCCTTATCATATAGGCTGATTACGGAATCCATCTGGATTTCTCATTTGTTGGCGATTACCTTTGCCTTTCTGGGCGTATATTATACCTATCGTTTGGGGAGTTTTTTATTTGATCGAGTGGCGGGATTATTCGGGGCTTTGTTTTTGTTCGGCACGCCTTTATATTTTGCCCAGTCCGGATTGGTTCTGGGCGATGTGCCCATCACTGCTCTGGGCGTGATGAGCGTATATTACGCCTTGCGGGAACGGTACGGGGGGTTTTGGCTCTGCAGCGTGTATATGGTGCTGGTCAAGGAGACATCGGTCGCCATCCTGGTAGCCCTTTGGATTTATGTCTTTTGGACGCAAAAAAACCAACCGGATATAAAACGTAAATTACTTTTTCACTCGATTCCCATTTTGATTTTAGGATTATTCTTTCTCTGGCAGAGACTGGCGGCCGGTTCGGTGTTTCCCAATCCCTATATGGGTTATAATAAAGTTGTTTATTTTGATTGGTCTCACGCAGGTTGGGTGATACGCTGGACATTATTCGCTCAGTATCGCTGGGTGCTTTGCAGTCTGATCCTGATTCATTTTCTGGTGCATCGGCGCCGGGCGTGGAAACGCGAATATATTCTTTTTGCATTGATGGGTTTATTTTATATGGGGGCCTTTTGTTTTCTCTTTTTTATGACGCGGTATGTTTTACCGTTTCTGCCGTATCTATGTCTGGCGGGCGCCGCGGCGATTGTCGCTCTAGTTCGAAATCGAGGGGTACAAGTTGCAGTGGCTATGATTATTCTGATGGCGTTCGGCAGCAAATTCTACGAACATTATATCGGCTACTCCAACTACGGCGAAGATCTGCAATATACGGATATGATTGCTATCCATCAGGTAGCTTGTCACTATATCGAAACCCATTTTGAGAATCCCCGCGTGGCGACCCTCTATCCCGTATCGCTCATGCTTGAGGAACCGTATCTGGGGTATGTGAAAAAGGCGATTCCCGTGGTATCGCCCGAACAGGATTTTGATGTGTTGGTGTATGTAAAACATTACAAGGCAAAAAGCCCACGCTATACCCATACCCCTTTGCAGAAGCTCATTGCCGCGCACCGTTGCCGCTTGGTAAAAACCATAGAAAAAAACGGAAAATCGCTGCAAATTTATGTGCGTTGAGAACCATGCAGACTAAAACATCGAAAACGAAACATCCAAAACAGTTTTCCCGCCTTGTGAACTGGCTGGGACGTCATGAGTGGATTACCTATTTTGCTCTGGGTATTATCGCGAGCAGCATCTG
>CAZNQT010000404.1:0-5064 GCA_964574885.1 uncultured Pirellulales bacterium | reverse complement strand
GATGGGAACAGATAGGCCGGACGCCCCAGACATTGCCGCCATAGACAAACGGCGGCAGGTCGTAAAACATACCGTGGATGTCCATTAATAGCCGTTCCGTGTTGGCGTGGCGGATACGCATCCATTCGGTGTTCCAGGCGTGGTCCCAACTGTGTGACGCCTTGGGAAGCAGGTAGCGGCGCCATTTCCCCTGGGCATAGACGCGGAGGATGGCGCTGGATTTGTTCCAGCCGGTGGCGAAAATGGCGTTGCCGCCGTAGCCGGATCCCTGTTCGGTGCCGCCGACGCCGACGAAGGGATTGCATTCGATGATGGTCCATTTCCTACCGTCCCATTCGGCCAGTCTCCCCGCGGCGCTCTCACCGAGAAATTCCTTTTCGTCATAAGTGTTGTTGGCGACGACAACGCGACCGGCGCCACTGAAGGCGCCTTTGAAGTGTTGTTTGGCATCGGTGATTTCCAGTTCTTTTTTCAAGTCGAACAGTCGTTTGGATTTTAGCGTGTGGACATCGACTTCCCAGAATCCGCCTTCCATGCCGAGGATATAGATTTTGTTTTCCGGATCGGAAAGGTGTTTGACAGCGGCGGTAAGACGAAAGTTCTTGAGGGATTCGATGGTACGGACGTTGCCTTTTTCGTCGATGGCGTACGGCCCGATGAAGGCCTGCTTACTGGGCCAGTGCGCCAGGCGACTGGTAAAAGTGCCCGTTACGGAGGCGGGGTGCTTGCGCATGGTCATATCTTCGCTGATCTCGTAGAGGCCGAGCCCTTCGCCTTTGATGTGAGCGACGTAGCCGATGGCCCAGAGCTTGTTGGCCCAGGGGATCAGGGCGCCGATACCGGCTTCCGAGTCGCTGCCGACGCCGTCGGCATAGACGGTCAGATTCGGAAACACGCCGTTCATCCCGATCGGCGGTTTAGAGGGTGTTTCATTTTTTGGCGCCGGCTCCTGTGTTTGCGCGAAAATATTCGTACCAAGCAGAGTGGCAATTATTACACATACGATGAATCGTGAAAAATGGTTATGGATATACATTGTAATCTCCTTGCCCCCATTATTATCAATTCCTATATATTTTCAAATGAAAAAGAAATAGAAAATGTGCAAGGCGCGCACTTGGGGTCTTTCGAATTACGGTGGCGTTTCTCCGTGAGAGGATGTAATATAGGTTAATTCCTCAGGAAGGAATACGCCCGGAAAATATTGAAGACGAAGGATTTAGTTAGACGACCGTAATCAAAGAAGGAGTTTGAATATGTACCCAAATCGTTTTGGTCCGTTGATTCGTTGCGTAGTCGGTGTTCTGTTGTTGTCGGTTGGTTTAGTATATTCAGCGAACGTTCCGGGGACGGGTGGTTCAGCGGATAACGAAACGTTGGCGAAAAGCATTGATCTGCGGCCGTCGTTTGAGAAATGGAAACTCGAACGGCGGGTGCAGGGGTTGCGGGGCACCTGTTCGGTGTTTACCGTGGCGGGGGCCTTAGAGTACGCGCTGGCTCACAAGCAGGGTACGGGGACGCGATTGAGCGTCGAATATCTGAACTGGGCGTCGAATCAGGTGCTGCGCGAGATGCGGGACGGCAGCTTCTTCTCGGACCTCTGGCGCGGATTTACTCAGTACGGCGTATGTCCCGAAGCGGATCTGCCTTATCGGGATAAATTCGATCCGGAACTAAGGCCCGATGAGACGGCGAGGGATCACGCACGGATGATGCATGAAATCGGATTCGAAATGCACTGGATCAAGCGTTGGAATCCGAAGACGGGCCTGACGGACAAGCAACTTCTGGCGATCAAGCGGGTCCTGAACCGGCAATGGCCGGTGTGCGGCGGTTTTCGCTGGCCCAAAAAACCGGTGCACTGGAAAAACGATATTGTAGAAACGCCGCCGCCGAGTGGAGTCATCGACGGACATAGCGTCTTGCTCGTAGGGTATCGCGACGACCCCAAGCAGCCCGGCGGAGGATTATTTCTCTTTCGAAATTCCAACCATAACGGTCGCGACGGGTACATGACCTACGCCTACGCCCGGGCGTATATGAACGACGCGATCTGGATCGACTATAAACAAGAGAAAAATTCGGACAGTGCGACGCCGTCGGTCCATGATATTCTCGGTCCGCTGAGTTTCTTTGTGAAGGGGCGCAACCGCCGCGTATCGAGCAATCAGCAACCCGAATGGCACAGTGAAAATCTCGATATGAACTGGCTCATGCCGGGTGAGTCGGTCGATATGCCGGTGCTCGAAGGACCGGGCGTGATCAACCATATCTGGTTCACGAGTCACTCCGGTTGGGTGAACGAACTGAACAGCCTGGCATTGCGCATTTATTACGATAACAGCGAGGAGCCGGGCGTGGAGACGCCGGTGGGCGATTTCTTCGCCGTCGGTCACGGGAAACCCGCCGTCGTCAACAGTTTTCCCGTCCAGGTTTCGCCGACGGGATCGTTAACCTGTTACTGGCGGATGCCGTTCCGCAAGCAAGCGCGGATCGTGGTGACCAATGAAAATCCGGACCGCTCGACCGGTTTGTATTGGATGGTCGATTGGGTGCAGTTAGAATCGTTACCGCCTGAAACACCGTACTTTTACGCCCACTATCGTTGTGAATATCCCGCCGTCAAGGGCCGCGACTATTTGCTCGCCGACCTGAAAGGCAGCGGATTTTACGTGGGAACGGTGATGAGCGTAACGCTGGCTCAGGACGGTTGGTTCGGCGAAGGGGACGATTTCTTCTACATCGACGGCGAAGAAGTTCCCAGTCTGCAGGGGACCGGCAGCGAGGACTATTTCAATGATGCGTGGGGATTTCGCAGCCGTACGAGTCTGTGGTTCGGTCAGCCTCGCTGGCAGGGATATTCGGCCGGCCAGAACGGCGTTTGTTATCGCTGGCATCTGCTCGATCCGGTGTGTTTCACGAAGTCGTTGAAAGTAGCTATCGAACATAAGGGCAACAGCAATGACGCAACGAAAGGGTTTTATCTGGAGCGCCCCGATTTTCTGAGCAGCGTGGCGTTCTGGTATCAAACGGGAACACCGAAGACCACCTTCGGGCCGCTGCCGTCCTGGTATGAGCGGCGCGTTCCGTGGCAACTTCACCATCTCGTGAAAACGTATCGTTATGCCCAGACTTCGGGAACGGCTAAAGTGGAAGTCCAAGCGCAAGGTTTTTTCGGGGCACGACCCATTCTTTCGTGGCCCAACCAGGAGGCCGGCGCCGTGCTCACCTTACCGTTTAAACTAAAGGAAGACGGTCGTTTCGCCGTCCGCCTGACCGCGGTTAAAGGACCCGGTAGAGGAACGTATGATATCGAGATAGACGGCAAGAAGGTACTCACCGCTGACTTCCGGGCCGCGGAAGTGGACGAAGCCGATCTGTTGCTGGGAACTCACGAACTCAAGAAGGGGGATCATACACTGGCGTTTCGTGCTACCGAAGATACGAAGCAAATTGGGTCGCTGGGCATGGAGCTCTTGCGTCTGTTGAAACTGCCGCCGCCGGCCCAGCGTACGGAATATACTCACCACGAGGCCCATTTCATTCGTTTGGGTATTGGCCGCGCTATATATGCATATCGACTGGCGTTTGGTACGCTGCCCGATTCGCTGGAGACGTTAGTGGAGAAAGGATTCATGTCGAGTCGCTACCTCCGCGACGAGAATAACCTGCCCCTGAAATGCCGGCGCGAAGGCGATGCGATTGTCGTGGAAAGCCCCGGCAAGGACCATTGGAAACATAGCTGGAAGGGTCTCGATCCCCGACGATAACAAACAGGTGGATTCAGCTTTTCATTCAATCTAATTGTTGCAGGTATTTTTCCAGGGCGTTTGCGAGGTCGCAGCCGAAGGCGCGGGCGGAATTCGCAGTGACCTTCTTACCGCCGGCGTTGGCGTAGGGGAATTCAAAGGTGGTGGCGAGTTTTATGCCGGGCTGTTCCCGGACCCAGAGGCGGAAGCTTTTGTACTTGCCGAAATAACTGCCGTTGTTCCAGGCCTGGCCGAAGGATAAATTATCCGAGGCTTTATAGACCAAGGGGCCGGTTTGTATGGATTCCAATATATTTGCGAGTTTCGTCTGTTCCTGCCAGAGTTCGGGATCCTTATTTCCCACCTGGTAGATTACTTCATTGTTGGGTCCGCTGATGTAGGGGCAGTGCAAATCGACGGCGACCTTGAGTTTACCGTCGGACCACCGGGGCACAAATTCGCGCAGGGCGCGGACGGAAGGATAAATACTTTGGCCCTTATAGTCGCGGTTATGATCGTGAGGGATACGGTTTTTGCCCTGGTCGCCGTCCTCGACGCCGTCCTTATCCATAAAAGGAACAGCCAATACCTCCACGTTGTTTTGGAACCAGCGACCGGCTTCCGAATTTGACAGCATCACTTCCAGCGCGCCTTCGAGAACGTAACTGGCCGTCATTTCGCAGGCGTGATGCCGACAGGTCATCAGGACGCGATATTTCGGTTCGCCGTCGAGTTCACCGACGAGCAGTTTTTCCGTAGATCGTCCCTTACGGGTTTGGCAAAGTTCGTTCACCATCAGGTGTGAATCATTCTTATAGGGTTTCAGGAATTGTTGGAGATTGGATTCGGTATAGGGAACGGCGAAACAAAATCGCACGTTGCGGTCGGTATCCGCAAACGTATAAGTGAAGGAATTGTTTTTCACGGATTGTTTTCCGAGCCAGTTCCAGGTTTGGCCTCCGTCGGTGCTGACGGCGGGACCGCGAACGCCGATCGCGTTTTTCCCGACGAATTGAAACATTAGCGTTTTGCCTGCCGCCCCGCGGACGCGAAAGTTCCAGTAAAACCACCAGCCGCGAGTATCGCGGAGGTCAGGTTTAATAGATACGGTATCGCCCTGGATGTTTTCGACGAGGATGTTGCCGCCGGGGTAGTCGGCGTTAATCGTGAAGTCCGGCAGGTGCAATAGATTCTGCAGGATCGATTCGGAAACCCGAAACACGGTGCCGTGGCGGGTGCCTTGGGGAAATTCGATTTTGTCGGAGATATCCTGCCAGTGTTCCAGATCTCTGGAGGTAACCGCACCGAATTTGTG
>CAZNQT010000403.1:0-5084 GCA_964574885.1 uncultured Pirellulales bacterium | reverse complement strand
ACGGCGGCTCGGGGGCGAGTCCTTTATCTTCGATTAAACACGCCGGTGTACCATGGGAACTGGGCCTGACGGAAACGCAGCAGACATTGGTTCTGAACGGACTGCGCGACCGGATTCTGGTGCAGGTGGACGGCCAACTCAAAACCGGACGGGACGTGGTGATTGGAGCGCTGCTGGGTGCGGAACGTTTTGGGTTCGGTACGGCGGCATTGGTATCGCTTGGCTGTATTCTCCTGCGAAAGTGCCATCAAGGATTATGTTCCGTAGGGATCGGGACGCAGAACCCGAAATTGCGAAAACGATTCCAGGGTAAACCGGAACATCTACAGCGGTATATGCATTTCGTGGCCGAAGAAGTGCGTCAACTTATGGCCCGGTTAGGATTTCGTACGTTTGATGAAATGGTCGGGCGGATTGATCGGCTAAACCGGCAGAAAGCCGTG
This sequence comes from uncultured Pirellulales bacterium, assembly GCA_964574885.1. Taxonomy (GTDB): domain Bacteria; phylum Planctomycetota; class Phycisphaerae; order Sedimentisphaerales; family SM23-30; genus JAFGFX01. The sequence goes on along the minus strand of CAZNQT010000403.1, from coordinate 4,641 downwards.
GACCACTGGAAAGCAAAAGGACTTGATTTTTCCCAAATTTTCAAGACGCCAAATCCCACCGGCGACAGAGCGATTCGCCGTATCCGCGAGCAAACGGACACGTTGAACGATCATCTGGACTGGCAGATACTATCCCAGGTCAAGACGGCCCTTCAAGATAAGAAACCGGTTTCTCTCGAACTGCCGATTCGCAATGTTCATCGGGCCGTGGGTGCAATTCTGAGCCATCACATCGTCAACCAATACGGACCGCAAGGACTCCCGGATGGTACTATCGACCTAACGCTGACCGGATCGGCCGGTCAGAGTTTGGGGGCTTTTTTAGCAGGCGGTGTGACGCTGCGTTTGATTGGCGATGCAAACGACTATCTCGGTAAAGGATTATCCGGCGGCCGAATCGTCGTACAGATGCCGCCGCTGGCGAAGTTTGCTGCGCATGAAAATATTATCGTTGGCAATACCCTGCTCTACGGTGCCACGTCCGGCGAGGCCTTTATCAATGGATTAGCGGGAGAGCGGTTTGCGGTTCGCAACAGCGGCGCGACCGCAGTAGTGGAAGGACTGGGCGATCATGGGTGCGAATACATGACCAGCGGCGTGGTGGTCGTACTGGGGACTACGGGACGCAATTTCGCTGCGGGCATGAGCGGCGGTATCGTCTATATTCTGGATGAACATCAGTTGTTCGATACGCTCTGTAATCTGGATATGGTGGATTTGGAAAATGTATGGCAACCGGAGGATATCGAACGCCTCCATGATCTCATCAGTCGTCATTATAAGTGGACCAGCAGCCGACGCGCCCAAACGATATTGGAATCCTGGCGTCAAATGGTGGGCCGGTTCGTGAAAGTGATGCCGATCGATTATCGTAAGTCGTTAGAGCGTCTCAAAGAACGAGAAGACCGCCAGACCGACTTCACTCCGGCAACGGAGGAGGTGTACGATGGCTAAACCGACAGGCTTTCAGGACTACCCCCGCAAAGAAGTCGGCCATCGTCCGATTGCCGAACGAGTGAAAGACTATTTTGAAGTTGAGATCCCGCTGCCGGAACAGGACTTGCTCCAACAAGCGGCGCGTTGTATGGATTGCGGGATTCCGTTCTGTCACGGGGCGGGATGCCCCCTGGGCAACCGGATTCCGGAATTTAATGAACTGGTGTATCGGGGCAAGTGGCGCCAGGCGTGTGAGAACCTGCATGCCACGAATAATTTTCCGGAAATCACCGGTAGAATCTGTCCGGCGCCTTGTGAAACATCCTGTACGCTCAATATCGATGATAATCCGGTTCTGATTCGTCATATCGAATATCAAATCGCCGAGCGGGGTTTTACCGAAGGGTGGATCGTACCCTTACCGCCCCAACAAAAAACGGGTAAAACGGTAGCGATCATTGGTTCGGGACCGGCGGGTCTGGCCGCAGCGCAGCAGTTAGCCCGTCGCGGTCATAAGGTAACGGTCTTTGAAAAAAACGACAAGATCGGCGGTTTGCTGCGCTACGGCATCCCGGATTTTAAACTGGATAAAAAAATCCTCGACCGGCGCCTGGAACAACTCAAAGCCGAAGGCGTCGAATTTCAGACCGGAGTGACCGTGGGGGAGGATATCTCCACGCGGTATCTCCGCAAGATGTTTGATGCCGTTTGTCTGACTTTGGGCGCCGGACAACCCCGTGATTTGAACGTACCCGGTCGGGGGTATGAAAACGTGGTGTTCGCCATGGATTATCTCACCCAGCAAAATAAAATCAACGCCGGCGAATCGGTTCCGGCCCAGGAAAGGATTACTGCAAAAGACAAAATTGTCGTGGTGATCGGCGGCGGCGATACCGGCAGCGATTGTGTGGGTACCGCTCGACGTCAGGACGCCGAAGAAATTCACCAGTTTGAAATTCTGCCCCAACCACCGGAAAAGACACCGTCGGATACTCCCTGGCCGATGTGGCCGCGCGTCCTGCGTACCTCCAGCTCCCATGAGGAGGGCTGTCACCGCCGTTGGTCCGTGCTGACGAAAAAGCTCAGCGGCGTAGATGTGCGTGTAAACGAACTACACGGCATGGAAGTAGAATGGCAGCAAGACGAAAAAGGGCGATGGAAAATGTCCGAAACCCCGGGTACCGAGTTCTCGATGCGCGTGGATCTGGTGATTTTAGCGATGGGCTTTCTGCACGTCGTTCATTCCAACCTAATCGAGAGTTTTAAAGTCAAGCTGGATGAGCGCGGTAATGTCGTCATCGACGAGAATTACATGACCAGCGAGGAAGGTATCTTTGCAGCAGGTGACGCCAGTACGGGTGCGAATTTGGTGGTTCGGGCCATTCATTACGGCCGCCAGGCCGCCGCGGCCATCGACCGCTGGCTTCGTTAATATTCTCGATGCAAGTGTTTATTTGGCTGAGGAAGGTTTTATCAGGAGGAAGTTGAAACATGATTACCGACAATCATGCACCGCATGTCGGTTACAATCGGCGTGATTTTCTCAAATCGGTTGTTGGCAGCACTGCGGCATGGATCCTGTTCACCTCTGGGGGGCGATCTCTATCCTCCGTAGGGGGGAATACCGCGAATCGACGGAATATCGTTTTGGTGCTCAGCGACGATCATCGCTACGACTTTATGGGATTTATGAAAGACGCGCCGTCGTTTCTGGAGACACCGAACCTGGACCGCATGGCACAGCAAGGCGCCCATCTGGCTAACGCCTTTGTCAGTACCTCACTGTGTTCGCCGAGTCGGGCGTCGATCCTCACGGGCCAATACATGCACCACCATCACATCGTTGACAACCAGCGACCGGAACCGGAAGGAACCGTGTTTTTTCCTCAATACCTGCAAAACGCCGGCTATCAGACGGCCTTCGTCGGTAAATGGCATATGGGGCATGGCCACGACGAGCCCAGAAAGGGATTCAACCACTGGGTCAGTTTTAAGGGACAGGGCACTTACTTCGATCCGACGCTCAACATTAATGGAAAACGGCAACAGTTCAAGGGATATACCACCGACGTTTTGGCGGATCAGGCGTTACACTGGCTGCAAAAGGAACGTATTCAGAATCAACCCTTTTTCCTTTATCTTTCGTTTAAGGCGGTTCACTATCCTTTCCAGCCCGCCCCACGCTACCAGGGACGCTATGCCAGGATGAAAGTCAAACGTCCGGAAACGATGGCCAATACCGAACGAAACTATCAAACCCAGCCTCACTGGGTTCGCGAACGTCGCTATAGCATACACGGCATCGATCACATGGAAACCGGACCATACGATAACGATCCCGTTCCATCCTTTGATGACTTGTATCATCAGTATTGTGAGACCGTGCATGGCCTGGACGAAAACCTCGGGCGGGTGTTGAGGTACCTGGACGAGATGGGCTTGAGCAAATCGACACTGGTCATCTATATGGGTGATAACGGTTTTGCGCTAGGTGAGCACGGGTTCTACGACAAGCGGGATGCCTTCGAAGAATCGATCCGCGTACCGATGCTGGCATTCGCCCCCGGCATGATCGCCCCGGGCGCCAAGGTCACACAGATGGTGCAGAATATCGATATCGCGCCGACTATCCTGAGCGCCGCGGGAGTACAACCGCCAAAAACCGCGAATATGGACGGGCGTTCGTTTCTGCCGCTGCTGCGAGGTGAATCGATTCCCTGGCGCGACCACATCCTCTATGAATATTACTGGGAGTGGAACTTTCCCGCTACGCCGACGGTGTTTGCGATTCGGACCGAGCGCTACAAATACATATTCTATCACGGCGTGTGGGATCATGATGGATACTACGACCTGCAGACCGACCCGCACGAACGACACAATCTGATCGACGTCCCCGCTTATCGCGAACAGATCGTCGCTATGAAAAAACAACTCTTCGATGAACTCGAGGCGAGCGGCGCTCTGGAAATACCCGTTCGCCGCCCCCAGGGCGAACGCCTCGATCAACGTAAACTCAAACGCTGAATCCCTCTAACCGACTGCTACATAATAGTTTATGCAAAAACAAAAGCGTGCTGAGGATCTCGTTTACATCTAACGATAAGAAAACAAACGAGTAGATGCGCTTGGGTAAAATAAGCTGAATCCACCGCTCCGGGCCTTGCCCCCCCACTCAGATATCCGCTAAAACGATACCAGTAAAGACTTGCGATCTTCTACACAACTGGTATGATATTTTTCTGAACAAAATGCTCAAAGGATGCGAATATATTTCGGATGTAAAATTGGAGAAACGAACATGGTGCAAAAACACAAATTGACACGACGAGAATTTTTACAAAGTACGGCGGTTGCCGCCGGAACCCTGGCGCTATCGCAGACGGCGGCGCCTTTGGTCCATGCCAGGGGGAGCGATACCATGCGGGTAGGCGTAATCGGATGCGGCGGTCGAGGCAGCGGCGCCACGAACGACTGCGTCAATTCTTCTCCGGGTGTGGAAATCGTAGCTCTGGCGGACGCCTTCGACTCGGGTACGGGCACGCACATCCAGGGAATGAAGAACCATTTTAAGGTGCCTGACAATCGCTGCTTTACCGGTTTGGATTCGTATAAGAAACTCTTGGCGCTGGATGACATCAATCTGGTTATCATCGCATCGCCGCCGGGCTTTAAGCCGCCGCAATTTACCGAGGCGATCAAACG
>CAZNQT010000402.1:0-5094 GCA_964574885.1 uncultured Pirellulales bacterium | reverse complement strand
GTACCGATCTCATAGAGCATAATTTCCCGGTCCTGGCCGTACGGAAGATTTTGCCAGACGATATAGTCCGGGCTGATCTGGGGATATTCCGCCTGAATTCCGGGCGGCAGGTTATTGTTCGTCAACCGCTTGGGGACCGTCATGCTCTCCAAGTCGATGTAATACAAATCGTAGTACAACCCGTTGCCGTACCGGTAGGCGATTTTAGACCCACAGATGCAGGGTTGATTATCGGTGAGAGTATTATCCGTCAATTGATTCGGTTCGGCGGTGGCGATTTTGTAATAATAAATCTCTTCATCGTCCCCATCATACCCCTGCCAGACGACGTAGTCACAAGATACTTGAGGATATTCATCGTCGGTCTGGTTCTCTGTAAGTCGGACCGTCTCCACCGGATCCAGAGTATGCAAATAGATTTCCTGATCATTGCCGTCATCGTGCTGCCAGACGACATGATCGCAGTGGATCTGCGGACGCGAATCGTTTCCTGTTTGATTGGACAGATTGACCGGAGCGGAGGCGGGCTGGCTCCGATCGTACAGGAAAATCTCATAATCGGAGCCCCCGGATAGTCTGCCGTTCCAGACGATGTAATCCCCGTCCATCCGGGGTCTTTCGTTACGGCTTTCTGGATCGGAAATTTGGACTGGCTGCATCATCTCCTTCGGATCGAAGAAATAAATATCAGGATAGGTTTCCTGACTGCGCCAGGCAATGGCGCCATTGTAAACGTCCACTTCGTAGTCGGGATAACTGTTATCGGTGACCTGCTCGCTCGCCCAGCTATTGGGATAATCAATATACCAGCGAGCGGCCTGCTCGACGAAGTCGGCCAGGTTCACGAAACAGTCCCCCGTGAAGTCGCTGTCGCTGGTACAAGGGGGGTGTTCGAATGCGCCCATATCGACGATTTGGCTGCCGTCATTGTCACCGTCCGCAATCCGGGGATTGACATCCAGATCGACTGGAATATGCGGGGGAACCAGGATATTGTTGCCGCTATCCACACAGGGAGAACCTGCCGCCAACCGGAAGTTATACACCGCCGGATCAATAAACAACGGATCAAGGTCTATATTGCCTTCGCCGGGATAGACCGTACCGTCACCGGGCGCAGCGTCGGCAATACAGCTATAGGTCACATTGTGATCAAGCCCTTCGATCTGATTGGCCCCGCCCCAGAGTATCGAATTGGTAATCGTGTAGTACGAATCTTCCTCGAATTCCAGGGCATAATCCGTCTGAATCAATAAATCCGGATTCGTATAAATAGTAGAATTGGCAATGGTGATATTCAAATAATATAGTGACATAATCGATCCACCGATGGGAGCGACATTGTCAATCCACCAGCAATTATTGAAGAATACGGATTTGTCTGCGCTTGAGTAACATCGTACCGCACCACTCGCAGAGTCTGCCTGATTCATGGCAAACACGCAGTAATCCAGGGTACCGGAGGTATCAAATAAATAAATTGCCCCTCCACCATTTATTCCATCCGCATAGTTATTCAAAAACCAGCAGCCGAATAACTCAACATTGCTGGAACGCGCCTTCATCCCGGCGCCGTTTAAAGCTTCGTTTCCCTCGAACCAGTTATTCATACATTGCGCGTTCACATAGTCAAGATTCAGGCCGCCGCCATCTTTCGAATATGACTCATTTTCCAGAAAAGTACAGTTCTGGACGGTTACTGAAAATATTGTGTTAGAATCTCCCTGAATATGTGCTCCGGCGCCACTCCAGATAGCGGAATTTGCACGGAAGGTACAATTTCTAACTGTGACGGGAGTTCTGTCACAAAAGAAACCGGCTCCATTCACTTTCTGTAGATTACTATAACTCCCCATAGCGCTGCCTTTTGTGATGATGAGTCCGTCGAGGATAATCTCCTCAGTAAGCTGATCGGCTAGAAGAATGGTTCTGGAATTGTCATATTTTCTGGTGTAGAATAACTCTAATATCCCCGAGGTATCGCCACTGAGTATTATCAGATAGGATTGACCTGTCGAAACACTAAAAACGGCGGAATAATTATAACCGCCTAGTGCAAGGGGATCGGTGGAGGGGGGACAGTTAAAAGTATCATAGATCAAAATTCCCAGGGCCGAAAGAGTAGTAATAGTGGTATTCATTATAATAAATCCATCTTCCGGAGCCGTAAATTTTGCATAAATAATGTGGTCTGGATCACCGGTCGCATCAAAGGCATTTGCTCCGAGGTAGATTTCATTCGGATTGGCGCTGCAATCCTCGGAGAACGTTCCCCCGCCGGTTCCGATCGGGACGGGAACATCGTCATCCTGCGCAAGGTCCCCGTCAAGGATAACGGGATTCAGTTCCGGACTTCGATCCGCAAGGTTTTTCTCGCCCCCGTCAAATCCGCCGTACAGCTCGATGCCCGACTGGAGAATAAAACTGGCCTCCGGATCGCCGGTGCCCCGCGGATGGGCGCTGTCGCGGTCGGGAAAGTATGTCCCGTCAGCGATCCAGATCTGATCGCCCGCCGAGAGTGTCTGGGCCAGCGCATCCTGCAGGTATAAAAATGCCGTCTCCCAGCTCTCCCCGTTATGGGGGGTTCCGGTGGCGTTCTGATCGACAAAAATAATACCCGCATTAGCCGGAACGAACCATCCGATCATACAGAAAAATAGGCCAAGAAAAGTCGTTTTCATCCTCAAATCCTCCTGCTTCATGCAATTTTCCCCCGGCGATTACCAACGCTGCATACGAGTACTTCCAAAAGTATGCCTATCTGACGTTCTCCGTGTAATTGTTTGCAATATTTGACGTAGTCATTTTGATGGTACTAATTGTACCAAATTCATCTTGAAAGGTCTAGGTTTTTTCTGAGAGAATGTTTCAAATAAAAAAGTTGTGAGCGAACGGGTGGCAGCCTCAAGCGAGTCCGTGAGCTTGCGGCTGACGTATTCCCTTTTGCATTGCTCGTCGTTTATTTTTCATTTTAATTTGGGCTCTGATCGAAAAATGTTGGTAATCATAACAAGAGCTTGTTTTGCAAACCCTTTGAGTTTACCGCATTGGGCCTCCGGCAGGTGTGGCTATCAGATCGCTCCCGTTATGACGGATATCACCAGGCCTCTATGGTTCCTAAGCTCCCGGGCGCCCCCTGTGGTTGTACGGCGGTAGGAATATGTCGGTGGCTTTAAAGCATTAAACTCCTGCCTCATCAGAGGCGGTGCTGTATGCTCACGCCATCTCGTGTAGGGCCGCGAGCGCATAAATTCGTATGGGAATATCATTTTGGTTGCAGCCTTGAGGCCGCGTTGTGAATCCGAGGGTACATCTTGTCTTTGCGCCTCTGCGTCTTGGCGTGAAAAAAATAGTATCTTATTTTCTTCACCCGAAACCGATGAAAAATGTTCTGAATTCTGACTCTTGGATTCTGAATTCTTTTTTACTTTTACCTTTTAACTTATTCTCTGACCGCTCGCCACGGATTATGAAATTATAATATGGAGGGATTGGCGATTATCGGGTATCTTTCATTCTTTCGCGTGTCAAGTCGGCTATGCGTTGTTCTATGTGCGCCAAGCGATTTTGGAGTTGGGCGTTTTCTGCTTCTAACGCTTGAATCTGCTTGTCTTTTTCGCGCTTTACGTCCTTGATTGCTTCTGCCAGAAGGGGGGTTAGCCGGCCATAGTCAATGTTGTAGGTATCATCGCTGCTCTGCAGGACGGCTTCGGGGTAAATCCGGTTCAGTTCCTGGGCAATAAAACCGACTTGCCGTTTATCGCTGAAATTGTGATCGGGATATTCTTCTCGTCTCCAGTCGAAATACACGCCGCGCAGCTTGCTCACGCTCTCGAGTGCATTGGATAGCGGAACCACGTTTTTCTTGAATCGCGCATCTGACGGAACGGAAACGTTGTTAGCCAGTACATTCCCATCGACGTGGAGTTTTTCGACCGGCATGTGGTTGCCAATGGCTACATTCCCGGCGGCAGTAATGATCATGCGGTCGGAACCGGCAAGCTTAAAATACAAGCTGTTATTGTTGCCGAGGGCAAGGTAATGATCGCCGGCCGGGTCGCCCAACCGGCTAAAACGCAGGAACGCCGCTCCGGTTCCGGTTTCTTCGATCATCAGCGAAGGATTATTGCCGTGGATATGGAGTTGATACTGTGGGGCTGAGGTACCTGCCCCGATATTACCCTCAAAATAGTTACGTCCGCCTGTGAAGTAGCCGGCGTAGCCGTCCGGGCTGTTGGTTTGACCATAAATACCATAGTTTTGACCGGATTCGGCTAAGGCCGCACCGTAAATACCCCGCCCCGTCGGACCTAAACACACTCCATTAACGCCGGTTCCGGAGCCGGTATCGGGTACCACCCATCCATACACGCCTGTTCCGCCGACAGTTTCGCAACGGCCGATTACGCCGGTAGGTATGCCAACTGCACTTTTACCAATACCGACTACACCCGCGCCGCCGTCATAACCGTCGTACTCACCCAGGACTCCGACTCCCCCCAGGCAATGGTAACCGTGCACACCGGCGCCAAAGCTACTTCTTGCCTCTCCGTACACGCCGGCCGTCTTACCCAGAAGCGCGCTCGATCGCCCTTCGATACCGCGATACGCCGCGGCGCCTTGTACGCCCGTGCCGTTATCGGCATAATTTTCCCCGAAAAGACCTGCTCCTTCCGAACTCAAACTCTGTCCCCGCAGACCGTAGGTCGTCCCCGTTAGGCTGGTGGCAAGAGCCAGCACGCCGGCGCCTTCCTCGCTGGCGCTCTGGAAATACCCTCCTGCTGTCTGACCGATGGATGCGGTAGCCTGCCCGGCGACGCCCGTTGTGGGCGACGTGCCCAGTACGCCGGTGCCTGCAACGCTTTCTCCATACACTCCAACGCCGGAAGTGGCAGCGCTGGCTTGTCCGTAAACCCCTCGACCCTCCGGACTGTAACATTGTCCGAGCACTCCGTAATTTTTACCGGTAATCGCGTTGGAAATTCCCGTAACGCCGACGCCCTGGGTGCTGCCGGTTTCACCGAGTACGCCACAGGCGCTGCCGGAGGACGCCGAAGCGACCCCATGAACTCCAAAAGACGGCGACGTTCCCCC
>CAZNQT010000401.1:0-5113 GCA_964574885.1 uncultured Pirellulales bacterium | reverse complement strand
GGACGAACTGTCTTATGTAGGTTACTAAGCGGTGTAATCGCTTTGTCCGCAGGATATCTAGCCCTTGCAGGTAATGGGAAATCGATGCCAAAAGGCGCTCCCCCCAAAACTGATCCCGTCCGGTTTGATCCCGTCGTAAAGCAAATCGAAGGCTGGACGGTTTACGTCGATCCGCAATTACTCAAGGGAGAGTATAGTGCAGAAGGAGCGCGTGCCCTGCAAATGTTGACCAATCACCTCCAGCGGATTGCCATTCTGCTCCCGGAAGATCGCCTGGCCCGGATGCGAAAACTGGAAATCTGGATCGAACGCCGGCATCCGACGCTAAGCGCTATGCAGTATCATCCGAATATCAACTGGCTGAAGTCTCATGGCCTCGATCCGCGGTTGGCGAAAAAAGTGCACATTCCCCACGCTAAGGATCTTCTGTCCCGGCATCAAATGATCAAACAGCCGGCAGTCGTTCTCCATGAGTTGGCCCACGCCTATCACGATCGATTTCTGGGTTTCAATGATCCGCGTATCATCAAGGCCTACCAAAAGGCTAAGGAAGCGGGCAACTATGAAAAAACGTTGCTCTACAATGGCAAACGAGTGCGTCACTACGCCCTGAAAGACCACAAGGAATATTTCGCCGAAGGAACCGAAGCCTATTTCTATCGGAATGATTTTTACCCCTTCGTACGGGCGGAATTGAAGGAACACGATCCTGCCCTGCACGATCTGCTCGTCGAAATCTGGGGACCGTTAGACTAACCTGGCTGAATGTATAAAAAGACGGATAACCGTTTTCATTCTATCGAAAGGAGCATTTTCATGGCGCGAATTAGATGTATCCTGGTTCTACCGATATGGTGTATTTTCACAGGAATAAGTATTGCCAACGTCCCCGAATCCGCCTTCGATAAAGATCCCTGGCCCGCGGCCAAGGAGGGGCCCGTCAAGGTGTTCATTCTGGCCGGCCAATCCAATATGCAGGGCCATGCTTCCCTGCGCACCCTGGAATACCTGATCTACAACAAGGAAACCGCCGACGAATATCAACAGTGGAAAGATCGCTGGGGCGACTGGTACGAACGCAGCGATGTCTGGATCTGGACGACGGACGGTCAGCGTTACGGTAACCTCAAACCGGGCTTTGGCCAAAATGACAAAAAGATCGGCCCGGAACTGGGTTTCGGATGGATCATGGGCGAACACCTGGACGAACAGGTGCTGCTGATTAAAACCTGTTGGGGCGGTCGCAGCGTCAAAAAGGATTTCCTCCCCCCCGGCGCCGACATGCCCTCGGACGAAGCATTACAGCAGGAACTGGAACGCGACAAAAAGAGGAGACCGCAAACCACAATAAAAGATATCAAAGATGGTTACGGCAAGGCCTATCGCGATACGATCACCCATGTCAACGACGTACTGGGCAATCTCAAGCAGTATTTCCCCCGGTATGACGAGAAGCGCGGTTACGAACTGGCAGGATTTGTCTTCTTCCAGGGCTGGAACGACATGGTCGATGGTTCCCAGCGCAGCGAAAAGTACGTCAATTACACCAAACGATTGACGCAACTGATCAAGGACGTTCGTAAGGATCTCAAAGCCCCGAACCTGCCGGTCGTCATCGGCGAACTGGGCGCCGGCGGCAAACGCGGCGACTTCCAGGCCGCCCAGAAAGCCGTCGCCGATCGGACCGAATTCCAGGGCAACGTCAAGTTCGTCAAGACCGTTGAGTTTTGGGAACCCGACGTCGAACAGATGGTTCGGGATGGCGTCTGGAAAGGACCGAACTGGGTCAAGTTCTATAACGTTGCTTCCGAAAAAGGCTATCACTACCTCGGCAGCGCCAAGATTATGTATCAAATGGGCAAAGCCTTTGGCCAGGGCATGATCGAATTGCTCGAAAAATAGATCGACGGCTCGACTAGGCTAGATTTTTCATCCATCGAATCAATATTTCGTTTAATGATATAATAACTGGCGAAATAAATATGTTGACAACGTTATAGGAGGTATATAATGATACTAGGATGTACTGAGGTTATATTTGTTATTCTGATTTCAACGGAAATACAATCATGAAACCGTATTTAACAACTCGCCACGGTGTTCTTTTTAGTAAAGATTGTCTTGATGTACTAAGGAGGATGAAACCAGAAATTGTGGATTGCATTTTTGCTGATCCTCCATTTAATTTAGGAAAAGATTATAATAATGCATTTAATGATAAAGTGGAAGAATCGGAATATTATGATTGGTGCTATGAGTGGATCAAAGAATGTTCGCGAGTTCTAAAATCGGGAGGATCTTTTTTTCTGTATGCACTACCCGAACGGGCGATTAGGTTTGCTCATTTCATGAATCAAAAATTAGAGTTTCGTCATTGGATTGCCTTAACGATGAAGGGAACATTCAGTCGGGGGAAAAAATTATATCCTGCTCATTATGCATTACTATATTATACCCGAGGAGAACCAAAGACATTTAATCGTCTTAGAGTTCCGGTTCCTCTATGCCGTCATTGTGGAAAGGATATTAAAGATTATGGGGGGCATCGCAATAAATTGAATCCGGAAGGTTTGAATTTAACAGATTTTTGGGAGGACACATCGCCAAATCGTCATCGAAAGTACAAAGTGAGGCCTGGAGTGAATGAGTTAAAGCTTATGATACCTGAACGGGCGATTCTCATGTCTACAGATGAAAATGATATAGTGTTAGATCCCTTTGGAGGGGGAGGCTCAACATATCAAGCGGCTGAAAAAAATCATCGAAATTGGATTGGAATTGAACGCTACGATTGTGGTTATATTAGAACCAGACTTGAAAATAGTTTTACGTTTTTTTTAAAGCAAAAGCCACAATTTAATTATAAGGAGCTATTTTCAGATCATGAAGATCACACAAATAAGATTTTACGACGGAGCCAAAGACAAAATTACTCGCTTAGGATTGGCCGCACTATTTCTTGAAGTGCAAGAAATCGTTCTTAACACAGAAATAAAATTACTAGAAGAAAAGCAAGCCAATGGTGCAGCTTCAATTCGAGAATCGTTGGATCAGAGTTTTGAGAAATCCGGTGGATGGCAAAAGAAAGTCGCGGGTGGGATTGATTGGATAAAAAGAATTAAATACAACAATTCCATTATTTCGAGAATCGGCGTTGAAGTACAAGTATCGGCGCGGAGTGATTTACTAATTCGAGATGTCGTACATGTGCGTAACAGCCTTCAAAAGGGCGAAATTGATGTTGGATTGATTGTCGTACCGGATGACAAATTACAAACCTTTTTACCGGACCGTACGCCTAGTTTTCGAGATGCTATACGTTATGTAGAAGAAGAATTTAAAGAGGCGATGACATTTCCAATTGTAATATTATCAATTGAACATGATGGGCCCGGTAAAGCACTGCCAAAAAGGAAACGCAAAAGTTGATCTATAAGACTTATTAGATTATCCTTTCGGCGGATCGAATTGGGGGACGTTGAGTTGTTCGCCGCCTTTAAGAGACGATTGATGCGCGACGATGCCGGGGACCGTCATCGCCAAAGCGTTATAGATACCGCATGTCGGTTCCCGATCTTCCAGCAGAGCGTTCACAAATTCCGCCGACAGAAACACTGCCGAGCCGCCGTGACCGGAGGCATGACGCATCGCTTGCGGCAGCATATCCGTCTCCCAGTAATTCGGTATCTTGACCCTCCCGCCCGGTTGCTGGATCTGGCCGTGCACGCCTTCGTTGGTCATATATAGACTTACTTTCTCCCCGAACCACTGTGCCCGCTCTCCGCCCGCTTTACAGTGCCAGAATACATTACAACGACACATATGACCCTGATCGGTCTGCATCAAGGCGCTCTGGTTCCAGAAGGGATTGTTATAGACATTTTCCTTTAAAAACACATGATCCGTCCCCCAGCCCAGGCAGGATACTTTCCGAATACGCTCTCCGGTTACCCCCACCAGGTATCCCAGCGAATGAGTCGGATAGTGCATGGGCGGGAAACCCCACCGCCAGGAGCGGCTGCCGTCCGGTTCGTAAAAGCGAGTGTTCTTATTCAAGTGGAATCGATTTACATCCCCCCGACCATGATAGTATTCCACTTCGGAATAAAAAATCTGTCCGAATCCGCCGGTCTTATACAGATTGCGCGCGTAAATACAAGGCTGCCGATAATAACTCGATTCCGCCATCATATAACGCCGCCCGGTGCGTTCCTTGATTTCCTTGAGTTCGGCTGCTTCCTCCAGCGTCATGCACGCCGGCACCGCACACGCCACGTGCCAACCCCGCTGCATACACATCTTGACGTGCTTGAAATGATCCGGCGCGCCGCTGAAGATCGCCACCGCGTCGATATCTTTCGCTTTTTTAACCATCTCTTCCAGCGAATCATAGACGGCGTCGCATTGATATTTTTTCTGTAGCACCTTCCGCCGATTCGGCCGCAGATCGCTTACGCCCGTGACTACGCAATTCGGATGTTCGTGCCAGTAAAAGTTGGCCCCGAAGCCTCCTCCCACCACGCCCATACGAATGGTTTTCGGACTTTCTATCGGGTACGCCCGACCCGCAACGCCCAGCAGGCTCGCGGAGGCCAGCATCGCCCCGGAACCGGATAGTTTTAAAAAGCCCCGACGGTTCAGACGGGTTTCTGCCTCTGGGGATGGAGGAATTTTTGATGATGGATTCATAATTATTCTCCATATGTCAGACCTGGATTTTCACTCACTACGAAACTAATTCTAACATCTTTGTAAAATAAAACCACGTTTATTTAAGTGATTATTAAACATAGATTTATATCTAGTCCATTTTGGTACGCCCTTATAGGGCAGCCAAGTGTGTGTATTCGTTATGATCGTTACAATTAGTGTATCTTGTTTTTCAATACTACCCTGATATCTTAAAAATGCAGTTGTCAAATTTGCCTCTCGTCAGTCTAAATCTTATGATTACTGTGGAATTACGATTAGGAGTGCGAAACGAATTTGAGACGGAGTTGTTTTTCGGAGGGTTGAGCGCCTATAATTCAATAGGCACAGCAAGGATGTGACGAATACGGCGTAAGGGAAGACGCCTTCGCAATACTGGTGTATATTCTGCCCTGGATCGGGG
>CAZNQT010000400.1:0-5125 GCA_964574885.1 uncultured Pirellulales bacterium | reverse complement strand
TGGTTACGCTGGGCGGCCCCATGGGACAGCCCCTACCTGATAAAAAACCAGCCTCAAGCTCGCAGACTCGCTTGGGACTGCCACCCGTCGCCCGCGGGTGTGAACTAGTAAAATGCTCAGCCGAGGGCACCTAAGCCACATGCGGAAATCCTGGATTCCTGCCTTTGCAGGAATGACAAATCGCGTTTTCCGCTAAAGGGCTTATCGGACAGTGGGAAGCAGTTTATTAACAGGCAAATATAATGCGGTCAATCCCGAGAGAAAACGTGACGATAATATTGTTATTACTGGATTTATACGAATTGACATGACCATGAAACTAGGGTAATCAATTAGTTTTTTCGTGCAGATAATAGGCCTGATATACAAATCAGGCGGAAGCAGGAAATCGGGTAAATTGCGGCGGTAGCAAGGGTAAATCCGATAACTCCATGTTGAAACTGGAAGATAATCCTCCGATACTATATCCGGCGAGAGATTCTCTGGCAGAGATAGAAGGTCTGTGGTGGGTGGCGCATACCAAGGCCCGGAACGAAAAGGCTCTGGCGAAGTTCCTAGGCAAACAGGAAATCGGTTATTTTCTGCCTTTGCGGGAGAAACTGGCAGTGCGTAAAGGCAGGCGTTATAAGGCTTTACTGCCATTATTCAGCGGCTATGTATTTTTCAACGGTAACGAAGATTCTCGTTATACCGCCCTGACCAGTAATCGGATCGCCCAGGTTATCAAAGTAGTGGATCAGCCCAAACTGGTCCATGAGCTCACCCAGATTCACCTGGCTTTGACTAAGGGGGCTCGACTGGATCCGCATCCGCACCTGAAGGAAGGGGACCTCTGCCGCGTGATAGCCGGTCCTATGAAGGGAATGGAGGGTATTCTGCTGCGAAAGAAGAATCAGATCAAGCTGATACTGCAGGTGGATATACTCGGTCAGGCGGCAGCCATGGAAATCGACGCCGATTTGCTCGAACCGATAAAGTGAGAACTTCGGCTTAGGTGATATTTATGTAAATATTTTATTTACAGGGGGTTAGGCAATTCTAATATGGATGCCCACCGGCACGGAGTGTGCGCAGATTTAGAATAGGGTAGAGAAGGATGAAGTAAGAAGAAAAGAGAGTTTTTACGGTAAGTGAGAAAATTATGAAGGTACTCATAACAGGCGGAGCGGGATTTATCGGCAGTCATCTGGCGGAACGGCTTCTCCATGAAGGGCATTCGGTCATCATCATGGATAATTTTCATACCGGCAGTCGCGATAACATCCGTCATCTGCTGCGTAACGACGATCTGGAGATTTTTCGTCACGACATCACCGAACCGTATCGGATGGAGGTGGATGTAATCTACAATCTGGCGTGTCCGGCCTCGCCGATCCACTATCAGCGCAGCCCGGTCAAGACGGTGCTCACTTCCGTGATGGGCGTAATCCATGCGTTGAACCTGGCTAAAGAGATCAAGGCGCGAGTGCTGCAGGCCAGCACGTCCGAGATCTACGGCAATCCGGAAATCCATCCCCAGCCCGAGAGGTACTGGGGTAACGTTAATACGATCG
The DNA here is from genome assembly GCA_964574885.1 of uncultured Pirellulales bacterium. Classification (GTDB taxonomy): domain Bacteria; phylum Planctomycetota; class Phycisphaerae; order Sedimentisphaerales; family SM23-30; genus JAFGFX01. Next base: position 3,572 of record CAZNQT010000400.1, on the reverse strand, counting down.
GTCCACGCAGTTGCTACGATGAGGGCAAGCGCGTTGCGGAAACCCTGATGTTCGATTATCACCGTGAAAACAACGTCGATATTCGGGTGGCGCGGATTTTCAATACCTACGGCCCGCGGATGCGTCCGGATGACGGACGGGTGGTGAGCAATTTTATCTTGCAAGCGCTGCGCGGCGAGCCGATCACCATTTTCGGCGACGGCTCGCAAACCCGCTCGTTCTGCTACGTGGACGATACCGTCGATGCTCTCGTTCGGCTGATGAACCGAGAGGAGATAACGGGTCCGGTGAATATCGGCAATCCGGACGAGCGTACGATCAAGGAGATTGCGGAATTGATCATTGAGTTAACGGATTCGCCCTCCGAGATTATTTATAAATCCTTACCGAAAGACGATCCGGAGCGTCGGCGGCCGGATATTACTCTGGCTCAAGAGAAACTCCACTGGCAGCCCACCGTTCGTCTGGAAGAAGGATTGCCTAAAGTGATCGACTATTTCCGCCCTCTTGCGGAAATCCATGCCGCTCCGAATCAAGTGCCGCATTGATTTACCAAGGAATCAGAGAGAAGTTTACGTAATGCAGCCGAGGGATTTAAGTCGTGAGGCGCAGCGGATTGGTCGTCGGTTAAAAGGATTCGAGCGGATTCTGATGACCTGGCGACCGCGGATTTGTCCCTTTCATATTCTCATGGAACATATACCCGCAGGCAGTAAGATATTGGATATCGGCTGTGGGAATGGGTTGTGGCTGTTGTTGTTGTCCCGCTTGGGGCGTATCTCCGGCGGAGTGGGACTGGAGGTCAATCCGACCAAGATTTCGACCGCCAATTCCTTAAAGCAACCGACAGATCATCTAAGGTTTATCCGAGATAACGGTGGGGAGAATTGGCCGGTTGGGTGCGATTGTCTTAGTATCATCGATGTTCTACATCATGTGCCGAGGGAACGGCAGCGGACATTTTTACAGCGGATTGTAACCACGCACGCGGACAGAATTATTTTCAAGGATATTGACCCAAAACCAATATTGAAACGTTTCTTAAATACCTGCCACGATCTGGTGCTGGCGCGGCAAATCCCAAAGTATTGTACTCCAGCAAAGGTGCGGACCTGGCTGAACGAGATCGGATACTCGATCCAGTGCAGCGTCCGGGCCGATATGGTCTGGTATAGCCATTACCTTATCGTGGCCCATAAGAGAAAATCCAGACCTTTGGGCGTCGATGTTCAGCGATGACATTTGCATTGCAATACAACTCACAATGGGACCGTATAATCAAGGGGATGAAAGCAACTCCTCATTACATACAATGGAGTCTGATATTCATCTTTGTGCTGGCATTGTACACCATCACGCTGGCGCCGGATCTCACCTGGCAGGATCAAGGTGAATATCAAGTGTATGTCGCCCATTGTATTCTCAACCGCCCGGGCGACGTGGTGCGGGTTCACCCATTGTATATCATAACGGCTCATTACCTGGGACGTCTCGGACTATTCAATTACGCGTACGCCGCCAATCTGGTTAGTGCCGTCTTTACCGCCGTCACGGTAGCGAACCTTTACCTTTTACTGTTTAGACTGTTGGATCGTATCTGGCCGGCGGTTCTGGGAGCTCTGACCTTCGCCTTGGCGCACAGCGTCTGGTTCCTGGGCGTACAGGCGCAGACCTACGGGATGGCCCTTGCGGCAATGACAACCGGACTTTTGTTTACATTGTCCTATCAGAAATCCCAAAAAGCCGAATACCTGCTCTGGATGGGATTTGCGTTCGGCCTGGGCATCAGCGTTCACCTGATGAGTCAGATCGCTTTTGCCGTCATCATGGTTTGGCTATTGATAGGTTGTGTCCGAAAACGGGTATCGATCTGGGCGTATCTGGGCATCATACTCTTCTGGACGGCGGGGGCGTGCCTGCTATGGATGGAGATAGCATTGGAGTATCATCGCAGCGGGGATTGGGCCGCCACCCTCCAATCGGCTCTCTGGGGCAAATGGAGCGCAGCGGTGTTCAACCTGGGCGATTTGCCCCGGCTGATCAAACGAAGCGCCCAGTTTTTTGTGCTCAATTTTCCCACACCTCTGGTCCTGCTGGCCGTACCTGGCATGATTTTCAGTTTTACGCGGTTCAAAAATATCGTCATAGCCCGACTCTTCCTCTCGCTTACCATTATGTATAGCCTTTTTGCGCTGCGTTATGATATTCCCAATCAGAATAATTTCTTTCTACCGATGTACTTGTTTGTGAGTATTTACATCGGTTTGGGATTTGCCTACGCCTTTCGACGCCACCAGATATTCTGGAGTCTGGTGACGGCGATTTTGTTATTGTCGATTCCGCCATCGTATCTGGTCATCTCGAATTATGCCAGCGAGGAATCTCTTGACCTGGGTACGAACCGACACATTCCGTATCGCGATGAATATGCCTATTATCTCTTACCCTGGCAGCATCAACAAACCGGACCGCGACGATTCGCCGAGGCGACCTTACAAAGTGTTCCTCCAGACGCAATCATCCTGGCGGATAAAACCACGCTTCCCCCTCTGCAGTATTTACATGATATAGAAAAGATACGTCTGGACGTGGAAATCCTGCTTCTACCGGATAAGCAAACGCTGCGAAACTTGCATCCAAGCCGGCGTCGCGTTTTTACCATTTCCGACGTCAAGGGATATTATCCGGCCTGGGTGAAAGATCCCAGGAATTTAATCCCGTTTCCTATTTCGAAGACCGAACACATTTTTGAAATTTCCCCCCAGGAATTTGAAGATTAGCCCCTTTACCGTGCAGGCAGCATAGGAGTATAAATTATGCGCGTCAGTGTTGTTGGAGTAGGTTATGTCGGGCTGGTGGCGGCCGGGTGTCTGGCCGAGGGCGGCAACCACGTCATCTGTGTCGATACTGATAGAAAGAAAATCGAGGATTTGAATAACGGCGTCATCCCGATCTATGAACCGGGTTTGACCGAAATCGTCAAACACAACCTGGCGGCCGGTCGGCTGATCTTTACCACAGACCTCCGGCAAGGGGTTGAGAATTCCCTGGTCCTCATCCTGGCGGTAGGCACGCCTTCGGCGCCGGATGGGTCGGCGGATATTTCGGCGATCCTGGAAGTAGCCAATGGAATTGCCGAATTGATGGATGACTATCGTATTATCGTTACCAAGAGCACCGTACCCGTAGGCACCCATCAAAAAGTAGCCGAGGTGATGGTCGCCAAAACCGAACACCCGTTCGATTACGTCAGCAATCCGGAATTCCTCAAAGAAGGCGCCGCCGTCGAGGATTTTATGAAACCGGACCGAGTCATCATCGGCACGACGAATCCGGCGGTGCGGGAAATTATGAAGCAGATGTACGCACCCTTTATGCGTAAGGCCAGCCGCATTCTTTTCATGGATCCGGCGTCCGCGGAGTTGACTAAATATGCCGCCAACGCGATGCTGGCTACGCGCATTTCCTTTATGAACGAGATGTCGGTCTTGTGTGAAAAATTCGGCGCCGATATCGAACTCGTGCGTTCCGTTATCGGCAGCGATTCCCGGAGCGGCAACGCTTTTCTGTTC
>CAZNQT010000399.1:0-5131 GCA_964574885.1 uncultured Pirellulales bacterium | reverse complement strand
CTGGGCGATCGGAGGCTGGATGTGGGGCGGGTGCGAGGAGCAGGACGCGATAGGGGCCATTCACGCCAGTCTCGATCACGGCGTGAATTTCATCGACACGGCCCCGATTTATGGGTATGGCCGTTCGGAAGAGATTGTGGGTCGGACCCTGAAAAGTCGACGGGATCAAGTGGTGCTGGCGACCAAGTGCGGTCTGCGCTGGGACCTGGAGAAAGGCGTGTTTCACTTCCACGGCGATGATCTGGGGATTGCCAAAGGACCCGCGCAATGCAAGGTGTATAAATACCTGCATCCCGATTCCATTCAATATGAACTCGAACAGAGTTTAAAGCGACTGAAAACCGATTATATCGATCTGTATCAAACGCACTGGCAGGATGACAGTACACCGATTACCGATACGATGGCCTGTCTGCAAAAACTCAAGGACCAGGGTAAAATTCGCGCCATCGGCGTTTCCAACGCCAACCTGGATCATCTCCAGGCCTACGGTCCCATCGACTGCGACCAGGAACGCTACAGTATGCTCGACCGTCGCATGGAAGAAGATGGCTGCCTGGACCACTGCCGTAAACATAACATATCCGTACTGGCCTATTCGCCGTTGGTCCATGGTTTATTGACGGGGAAGATTACGCCGGAGCGAAAATTTAATCCCGGCGATTTACGCAATGATAATCCTCGCTTTAGCCCGGAGAATATCCACCGCGTGAATGCCATGCTGGCCGAATTCAATCCCATTGCCGAGGTACATGAGGCGACGATGTCTCAACTGGTAATCGCCTGGACGTTTATACAACCGGGCGTTACGCACGTGCTCTGCGGCGCCCGCAATGAAGCCCAGGCCATCGACAACGCCCGCGCCGGCGAACTGCCGTTGACCCAAGATGAAATCCAGCAAATGAACGACATTATTCAGAAATATCTTTGACTTTATCGGATCACGGGAGAATTGCAATGCCCCCCACAGTTATGTAAGGGCGGCTTCAAATATTATTTCTACCTAATAGGCCAATTGGCGGGACAGTGATCGAACCAGTGCTTTGCGATGGCATCGAAATCTTTAAGATTCACCTTGCCGTCTCCAGAGATATCGGCAAGGGAAGCTGCATCCTGGCTTAGCCATTCAGCAGCCAATATGAATAGATCGTTTATATTAACAACGCACTCCGGTTTCACTTTTACCGCTATATCCTCGCTAAAATCGGGCAAGGGATATGTTAGTAATCCATTAACGGAATTCGCATATCCCTGTTCGATGATTCCCCCCGGACTATGGGTATCGAAAATCCGGACCTCATAAGGACCGTCAACCAGTCCTTGCACGATAACTGATTCATTAGTGATTGTTCCATGAGAAGTATCACCGTACTGACTGCCGACGTCATAAATCCAGTATAAAGCCCGATCCATTCCCATAAGACCTACCGAATCTAAAGGAGAAATCTGGTCAGGTCGGAATTCATAGCTGGGAATCTGGAACCAGTCCTGACCGGTATTCTCGATCTGCACCGATTGCGCGCCGGCACCGAGGGGAACCGAAATCGTAAAGTTGGATGCCCCGTTGGCATAGGAATCGGCAAACACCTCGATGGAATCGACCAGCACGCGCAGACTAATCGTTCCCCAACTTGAAACCTTTTGCACATGAATAACTAACTCTCCCGCTTCCAACATGGTAAGATGAAAGGTGGGATCCGATCGGTACCCCGGCTTGGAAGATCCATGCAGCCATTGCGAAAGATTCTCCATTCCCGGAAAATGATCATCCTCCAGTGTGAATTCAGTTTGCGTTGATAGCGCATAGAAATCCGTAAGTAAAGGATTGGCATAGTATGCCTCCGCACCGGAGATGGCGCGCGGCGCACTCTCCAAATCCGTTAAATCTTCGCCTTGCATATAATCCGCCAGCGGAGTGAATTCGGAATAAAAATCGAAGGGATCGATATAATTATCCCACCACCATAGATGGGCGCTGCTCTTGCTGTGGAAGGCGCTCCAGATTCCATTGTGCAGTACTAGCGCGTTCAGCATCTGACTGCGGTAGGGTTCCGGTAGATCATAGGGATACGATTCCGAATTCATACCGTTGACTGAACCTGCGCCGTATTCACCGAGGATAACCGGCTTATTATACGTGGAGCGCAGTTCCGCAGCGACGTCTTCAAAATATCCTATAACCGGCGTTCCATATCGATGCACCTGGACCAAGTCGAGATTGGTAAGATTCCAGATGTCTTCGAAACCCTGTTGATGAGAACTCGTCGTAATTAGATGATCGAACGGGTCGATATTGCGAAGATACTCCGCCATTTCCGCGTGCCAGGCAACGACGCTGTTGCGATCCTCACTCCAGCCGTTCGTATATTGCACCTCGTTCCACAATTCCCAGGCCAAAATCGCCGGTGAATATCCCCAACGAGCGACGATGTAACGATACTTATTTTTCGACCACTGTCGGGCATGTTCGTTGGTAAAGAATTCTTCCGGATTCGTTAAAAAGCCGCCGTCGGACGCTTCGTATATAATGTTGTACGGATTCGTATCCCAGTTCGGATTCACGGAGGTACTGAACGCGCCATGATACTGCATTACCAGTTGAATTGCAATTCCGTTTTGTTCGGCTGATTCGATTAACTGATCCAGTCGCTGGGCGGTTTGAAGACTGTAGCGACCGACGCCACTGAAATACCCGCTGCTGTGGCTGCTCAAATATTCCAGGATAATCCCGCCTCCATTGTTCCAGGGGCACATCCAAATTCGCATCCAGTTCTCGCCCCCATTATGCATCGAGGCGATATAATGCTGCCAGGCATCCACTCCTCCGGCTACCCACCCCACGTTATGTCCAATATTGAGTCGGTTGGTCCCGTCATCGTATTTCAGGCAGGTAGAATCCAGCGGATCCAACCGTATAAAACCCTTTTTATCGCTCGGAGTACAGATAAAGGAACCGGCATCTGTCAATATCTCCGTTCCGGAAGCATCGGTCGCCGATATATCATACCGGTAAGCTCCCAATTGGCTGGGCGCAAAACGAACTTTCCAAAGCGGCGGTCCTGGATTCGCGTAGGTTTCCGGATTGCTTGCGATGACCTCGTATTCCCGATAAAAGAAGCCCGGAACTATAACCAGGAAATCATCCGGTTGTGTGAACGTCACTTGTACATCGATAACGTTCGGATCGAAGGGATTGCTATAGACCAGCGATAATGCAAACGTAGCCTCAAATTTCTCGAACCGGCCCACTTGATCGGCATTCTGCTGAGGCATGGTAATCTCTACCCCGTGTCCCAGTCGGCCACAAAGGATTAACCACCCTACCCATACGTAAATAAATTGAGTTACTCGCATGTTTGGTAATTTATTATTCCCACCCTGGAAACTTAAACAAGGGTCTGGGCGGAAGTCAAATCCACTCCAGACCCTATGTTTTTTAGGTATTTCAGAACCTGCTCTTAAAAAGACCTTGAGCAGTATTCTTTCTCGCTGGGCCGGTCGCGTTATTGACAATCAATAGGTTCGCCGTTAGTCGGATCAATGCAGGTTAACCAATTCGCCGCGAATTCTACATAGTCCTCAAACGTGAAACCTCCTTCGCCCAGCCAATTGGAGGTAAACAGATAGAGGTCATTATTATCCACATCGCAGTCGAAATCCAGGTCGCCAACGTAGGCATAGTATTCGCAAGGCGGTATGGTGTTGAACCGCCATAGCTTGCTCTGGAAGGTTTCTCCCGGAAGCGCCGAATCGGAGGTAACGACCAGCCAGTAATAGCCCGTGTTATCCTGGAGAGTAATCGGGACCGGGAAGGAGGTCCCTATGACCCCGGCATATTTGGTCAGGCCGAAGTCCAGAATGGTCATATTGGGTTCCGTTCCGAAATACACGTCACTGGTCAGCACGCTGGCGGTACTGTTGGGATCGAATTTCCAAGTCAACTCGCTGAGGTTGGACGGCACGGATTCCCAGTTTTCCGGAGTCGGATCGTAAGGGGCCTTGGGCGCTTCAATGTCCCAGAACTCAAAGTAGTCGTAGGAGATGCCGCCCCAACTGGTGATAATCTCAATCGTATTCAGTCCCAGATTCAGAGAGACGTTTTCGTAGATAAAGTCCTCAAAGATGGCGTTGGTTCCCGGGAAGGAAGTATCGCCCGGACTCGCTGGTTCACCGTTAACCTTAATCTTTTCTCCGCGGGCGCCGGTTCCGCCTATCCGGTATCGGATCGTCATATCATAAGTTCCGGCCACCGGAGACTCGAATTCCATCACGAAAGAACCGCGGTCGGCTCCCGACCAGTTGGTCCACATAATCCTGTTTTCGCTGGCGTTTTCATCCATCTGGATCTGAGGCGCTGTGTCACCGGGAATAATAGTGCCTTCTTCCGCTTCGATCCGTAAGGATCGGTAGTATTCGATTACCGTTACCTCAACCGTCGCTTCGCTAACGTTGTCGGAACCATCCGTAACATCTAGTTTCAGGGTATATACTCCCAAGGCGTCAAAAATAAATTCCGGATCCAAAAGGGTGGGATCCGCACAGATATCGTTAATCGTTACGCCTTCAGGACCTGCTACCAGAGTCCAGGCATAGGACAATCCCGCTATGCCCTGATCGGTTACGGTCGGTTTAAACCAGGTGGAGACGGTTCGTTTTACCGTCATGCTCTCTACCAGCGTGATTTCGGGGGCGGGATCTTCCGTGGTAAAGGACCAGACATACCCTTTGAACCGGGTAGCTACGCCATCGACGGGAACGGTACTGTCCACAATCCAGTAATAATTCTTCTCCCATTCCAAGGTCACCGGTATTGTAGTATTGGAGGTATCATCGGCGATCAGCGACAGGCCGTAATCCGACAGTGCCAGATTCGGTTCTTTCGTTCCCAGATACACGTTGCAGGTCACATCGGAAGCCGTGCGGGGTTCATTGATACTGTACTTTCGCCAACTCAGGGTATTGCCGTCCACCAGCACGACATCGCCGACCGCAGGATCGGGGTCGGAAGCCGTGGGATCATCCATATTGATTTCAAAGTAGTCATAGTTTATACCGCCCCAACTCGTCAGGATACGAATCGTGTTCACGCCTTCGTTGAGAGTTATATCTTCCACAATATAATCTTCAAAGG